>JAFVAS010000233.1 GCA_017480395.1 Oscillospiraceae bacterium
CTTGTAGAAGTCCAGCGTCCGGAAGCCCCGCTCCAGCTGGGTCAGCACATAAGCCTCCGTGGCGTCGGAGAGCTTTTTCTGCCCCTGGAGGGACAGCCGGAAGGAGAACAGCCGCTTCTCGTCGCCGTAGATGATGTAGCGCATGGCGGCCAGGGCGTCCTCGTCCAGGGGGAGGGACACCCCCGGCCCCAGCTTTGCGCGGCAGCCGGCACAGTGGACGGTGCCCTGGCCCAGGTGGAAGCGGGGGGACTCCGGCTCCCGGTCACACACCGGGCAGAGGGTGAGCTGCGGCTCGTAGCCGATCAGGGCCATCAGCTTCAGCTCGAAGGCGGCTTTGACCAGCGCCTCGGGCTTGTTCAGCTCGTCCAGGGCGTAGAGGGCGTTGAGCAGCAGCCGGAGCACCGGCTGGCTCTCCTCCCCCTCCGGCGTCACCGCCTCGGTCAGCTCGGCGAACCAGGCCCCCAGGCTGAGCCGGGTCAGGTCGGAGCGCACCCGGCGGAACTCCCGCAGGATCTCCCCCTCGTGAATGTGCCAGCGTCCCCGGTACTCGTAGAGGGTCAGGTCGCTGAAGCACAGCAGCTGGCTCACGGCGGCGATGGGGCTGTTCTTGCGGCGGCAGCCCCGGGCGGAGACGGTCATCTTCCCCCCGTCCCGGGTCAGCAGCGTCAAAATCTTGTCCGATTCCTTATAGTTCACTTCCCGGAGCACAATGCCGGTGGTGGTCAGGTGCATGGCGCTCTCCTCCGGTCTCCCCGCGCCGTTCCTCCAGGCGTCGGCCATAACAATAGGCCTGGGGCAGCCCCGTCTCCAAGTACAGGGCAAGGCAGGGCCGCGGCGCGGATTCTCTGTCGTTCATGTTCCATCACCTCACGGGGAGTTTTCCCGCGAGATTGTCGAAATATGCTGGAAAAACAAGGTGTGTAAGGCGTTTTTCCCTGTCGGTCACTCGTCCTCCCGATAGCCCATGTTGTGGACGCCGGCCAGGCTGTCCCGCCAGTTCTCCTTCACCTTGACCCAGGTCTGGAGGTAGACCTTGGTGCCCATAAAGCGCTCCATGTCCTTCCGGGCCAGGGTGGACACCTTTTTCAGCATGTCGCCGTGCTTGCCGATGATGATGCCCTTGTGGCTGGATTTTTCGCAGAAGATGGTGGCCTCCACGTCGATGATCTCGCTGTCCCGCTCAGAGAACCGGGTGATCTCCACGGCGGTGCCGTGGGGGATCTCCTTATCCAGGCAGTAGAGCAGCTTCTCCCGCAGGATCTCGGCCATGACCTGCCGCTCCGGCTGGTCGGTGGTCATGTCCTCCGGGAAGAGCTGGGGCCCCTCGGGCAAAAAATCCCCCAGCAGGGTCAACAGCTCGTCCACCCCGTCCCGCTCCCGGGCGGAGATGGGCATGACCGCCTCGAAGGAATGGACGGCGGTGTAGGCGGCGATGACCTCCAGCACCTTCTCCTTGTTCTCCAGGGTGTCCACCTTGTTGATGACAAGGATGGCGGGCAGCTTGAGGGCCTCGATCCGCCCGATCAGCTCCCGCTCCGGCTCCCCCACGTTGGCCACTGGCTCCACCACCAGCAGCACGGCGTCCACGTCGGCCACGCTGGTGCGCACCACGCCGACCATGTATTCGCCCAGCCGGTTGCGGGCCTTATGAAGGCCGGGGGTGTCCAGGAAGACATACTGCCGGTCCTCCCGGGTGACGATGCCGCAGATGCGGTTGCGGGTGGTCTGGGGCTTGCTGGAGACGATGGCGATCTTCTCCCCCACCAGGGCGTTGAGCAGCGTGGACTTGCCCACGTTGGGCCGCCCGCAGAGGGTGATCATGCCAGAGTGTGTGATGTTCATGCTTATTTTCCTTTTCTTTTGTGTTGGATGGGTAAATCAACAAAACAGGAATTTACAACTCGAAAGCCTTCTGAATCATTCTTGCAACTTCATCAGGATCTTTATCGGCATTTTCAATTCTGATATAGTTCTCAAAGGTGATCTCGCCCTCATAACTAACACACCTGTGATGTTCGTCATCATGAATAAGGCGCTGGTTTGATGTCTTAATATCTCTCTTGGATGCCTTGTGCCTCAGCCGATTCTCAGTGATATTTCTTTGCAGTCTGATATCTTGCGGCGCAATCAATTCAACATAATAGAATTCCGTTTTGTATGGTACAAATATCGCTTTAATGTGTTCCAAATATGTCCAATCTGATGGCAGGTCAAAATCCATCATCATGGTAAAAATCATCCCATAGTTCTCGGATGCCGCGAAATTCCTGAAAATTAGCTCCCGCATTTCAGAAATGGTTTTCCCGTCATACCGCCCAAAAATCTCTACCACGGGTTCAATAGTCATGTGGTTGTGAAAGAGCCGTAAATCCGTTATTTTCATCAGTTCTTGGCCAACTGTCATTTTCCCGACCGCTGCATCGCCCAGGATGAATACCAGTTTCATTTTGTCACCTCCACAAATTCCCGTGTGTATCCCCTTCCCCAGGCACAGACGCAAAACCAGATCACACCCGCTTGATGCCCAGCGCGCCCAGGATGGCCTCCTCCCGCGCGCGCATTTGGGCCTTCTGGGGCCCCTCGTCCAGGTGGTCATAGCCCAGCAGATGGAGGGTGGAGTGGACGGCCAGGTAGCACAGCTCCCGCTCCAGGGAGTGGCCAAATTCCTCCGCCTGGGCCATAGCCCGCTCCAGGGAGATCACCATGTCCCCCAGGGGGGTCAGGCCGGTGGCCGGGTCGGCGTCGGCGTCGTCCGTGGGCGGCTGGCCGGGGACATACTCAAACATGGGAAAGCTGAGCACATCGGTGGGGCGGTCCACCCCCCGCTGCTCCAGGTTGATGGCGTGGATGCCCGCGTCGTCGGTGAGGAGCACGTCCACCTCGCAGGGCGTCTGTCCTCCCTCCGCCTCCAGGGCGGTGACAATGACTTTTTCCAGGATTTCCTGGCAAGGAAATTCCCCTGCCAGCTCGCTCTCCATCAGGATCTGGTGGTTCACGGCCGCTTGCCCCCCTTCCCGTCGGCGGGTTTTCTGGCGTTGGCGGCGGCGTGCCGCTCCTCGTCCCGCTCATAGGCGGCGATGATCCGCTGCACCAGCACATGGCGCACCACGTCCTGGGCGGTCAGGCGGCAGATGGCGATGTCCTCCACCCCCTTGAGCACCCGCATGGCCTCCTTCAGGCCGGAGGCGGTGTCCCGGGGCAGGTCGATCTGGGTGATATCGCCGGTGATGACGATCTTGGAGCCAAAGCCCAGCCGGGTCAGGAACATCTTCATCTGCTCCCGGGAGGTGTTCTGGGCCTCGTCCAGGATGATGAAGCTGTCGTCCAGGGTGCGGCCCCGCATATAGGCCAGGGGGGCCACCTCGATGTTGCCCCGCTCCACATATTTCTGATAGGTCTCCGGCCCCAGCATCTCAAACAGTGCGTCGTAGAGGGGGCGCAGGTAGGGGTCCACCTTGCTCTGCAGGTCGCCGGGCAAAAAACCCAGCCGCTCCCCGGCCTCCACCGCCGGGCGGGTCAGGATGATCCGGTTGACCTCCTTGGCACGGAAGGCGGACACCGCCTGGGCCACGGCCAGATAGGTCTTGCCCGTACCCGCCGGGCCGACGCCCAGGGTGATAACGTTCTTGCGGATAGCCTCCACATAGTGCTTCTGCCCCACAGTCTTGGCCTTGATGGGCTTTCCGGCGGCGGTGACGCAGATTACGTCCCGGGCCAGCTCGCCGATCTTCTCCTCGTTGCCGGAGCGCACCAGCTGGAGCACATAGCGCACATTCTGCTCGTTGAGGGGCTCCCCCCGGGTCAGCAGCTCCAGCAGCCCCCGGATGGTGCGCTCCCCAAACATCACGTTCTCTGCCTCGCCGGCCAGCTTCAGCGCCCCGTCCCGGTTGGTCACCCGGATGTCCAGCTCCTGCTCGATCAGGCGGATATTCTCGTCAAAGGCCCCAAACAGGGCGGCGGCGTCCTCCACCCGGTCCAGGCTGATGCTCTGTTCGATCATTTCGTTCATCTCCGTTGTGCAGTTCGATCTCTTTTGCGCTATTCTTCCCCGGTTACGGCGATTTGTTCCCGGCACCGGGCGGTCAGCGTCACAGAAAGGGCACCGTCGCGGCGCTCCACCGTCCAATCCCGGGCCAGCACCGCGTCATATTCCCCCAGGCTCCGGGCCAGGCGGCGCTCCAGGGTCTCCCGCAGCAGGGCCTCCGCCTGATCGGCGTTCAGCGCCACCGCATTCCCCTCATAGGCCCGGGCGGTCACCCGGTGCAGCGCGATGGGCAGCTCCAGACCCTCTCCCAGGGACAATGCCCACTGTTCCTCTATTTTATCATACTCTGCAAAGGGTTGGAATGTTTTTTTGGAAATTTGGAACCGCTGGGAGAAAAAAGACAGCTCCCACCGGGTCTGCGTCTCCCCGGTATACACCTTCCACGACGCGGTCAGGGGGAAGGCGGCGGAGAGGCGCTCCTCTACCTCCGCCCAGACAAAGCCCTTGGCCCGCACGCCGTAGCTGTCGATGACCACGCTGGGGTCGTCTCTGCGGGTGAGGGTCACCCGGCCGGAGATCAGCGCGTCCCCCGGCTCCACCTCCGCCCCCGGCTCCACCAGGGCCGTGCCCGCAAGGGCGATGATCTCCTCCACAGTGCCCGCCTTTGCCGCCACCAGGTCGGCCTCCCCCTCGGTGGGCTCCAGCTCCGGCACCGGCGCCTTCTCCCGCACCACCACCTCCGCCCGGATGCCCTTCAGGTTGACCGAGAGGAAGCTCAGCTCCTCCAGATCCATCAGCGCCCGGTTGGACAGCTCCCGCGGCTCCAGCGCCGGGCCATAGCTGCCCACATCCAGCCCAATCCGGGCCAGCTCGGCGCGGATGATCTCGGTGGGCACCGCCTCGTTGCCGGTGATGTGGATCACCATCACAAACCGGGAGAGCACCAGCACCGCCGCAAGGCTCAGGGCCAGCCCCGCCAGCATCCCGTACCGCCGGGCCAGCTGCCGGGCCCGGCTGGGGGCACCCCGCTCCTGCACCGCCGTCACGTCACACAGGCACCGGGCCCCCAGGGCGATGGCCCGCCGGGCCTGCACCTTGGACACCGTCAGCCGCAGGCTGGTCTCGTCCAGGCGCTCCACCCCCCAGAACCGGATGCCCCGGGCGGAGCAGATGTTGAAATAGCGCTCCGGATAGGGGCCGACCACCTCCAGCCGCACGCTGCCCCGCAGATAATTGATCGCCCGCTGCATGGCGTCTCCTCTCCTTTCCGTTTTTTATGAAAAGCAATTTCGCTTTACTCCAGCTCCACAGCGTCTATCTGGCCGGAGATCATCAGGTCGGTGGGGGTCATGCTGCGCAGACACAGCGCCCGCCCCCGCACCCGGAGCATCAGCTTTCCCCCGCTGATGAGGATCTCCTCCTCCCCGTAGGCCAGAATGCCCCGGTGGTTCTGGAGATACAGCTCCTCCCGGCCCACCAGCTCCACCCGGGTCAGGCCCGCCACCACGTCGCCGGGCAGATCAAAGGTTCGGGCCGTCTTCTCTAACAGGTTTTTCCGCTTTCGTTCCGCCATTCGCGCCGCCTCCTCCCAGGAGCATATGCCGCGCCGTGCCGCAACTTGCCTGTCCCATGAAAAGGACTTTGCCTTGTCAGGCTCAAAAAACCACGGATAAAATTCGTCAGATTGACTGTGAAAATGTCCTAGACAAACACAAGGGATGGTGGTAATATAGTAGGGCACGAACCACAATATGTAGGTTTTTCGCGCAGGACAACACAGGATTTTGTGCCTTTGTTTTCACCGCGGCCCACGCCGCAGCCCCTGCGGCGCCCCGCTTTTGCCTGAACAAGAGAAGGAGAATTCACTATGAAAGTCATCAAACGTGACGGAACCACGGTTGACTTTGACCGCTCCAAAATCATCCGTGCAATCCAAAAGGCGAACGAAGCCGTCGACCCCGAGGAGCGGATCGAGGAAGAGGAGATCAGCGCCATCGCCCGCTATATCCAGGACAAGAACCGCCACCGCCTGCTGGTGGAGGACATCCAGGACATCGTCGAGCATCAGCTCATGGAGCGGGGCAAGTTCACCCTGGCCAAGGCCTATATCATCTATCGCTACACCCGCGCCCTGGTCCGCAAGCAGAACACCACCGACGAGTCCATCCTCTCCCTGCTGCGCAACGACAACAAGGAGCTGGCCGAGGAGAACTCCAACAAGAACACCGTCATCGCCTCCACCCAGCGGGACTATATCGCCGGCGAGGTGAGCCGCGACCTGACCCGCCGCATCCTGCTGCCCGAGAAGATCAGCAAGGCCCACGACGACGGCGTGCTCCACTTCCACGACGCCGACTACTTCATCCAGCCCATCTTCAACTGCTGCCTCATCAACATCGGCGACATGCTGGACAACGGCACCATGATCAACGGCAAGATGATCGAGAGCCCCAAGGGCTTCCAGGTGGCCTGCAACGTCATGACCCAGATCATCGCCAACGTCGCCTCCAACCAGTACGGCGGCCAGAGCGTGGACATCAGCCATCTGGGCAAATATCTGCGCCGCTCCCGGGAGAAGTTCCGCCGCAAGATCATCCAGACCTGCGGCGACACCACCCCCGCCGACGTGATCGAGCACCTGGTGGACGAGCGCGTCACCGACGAGCTGCGCTCCGGCGTGCAGACCATCCAGTATCAGATCAACACCCTGATGACCACCAACGGCCAGTCCCCCTTCGTCACCCTGTTCCTCTATCTCAAGGACGGTGACCCCTATATCGAGGAGAACGCCCAGATCGTGGAAGAGGTGCTGCGTCAGCGGCTGGAGGGCATCAAGAACGCCGCCGGCGTCTATGTCACCCCCGCCTTCCCCAAGCTGGTCTACGTCCTGGACGAGAACAACTGCCTGAACGGCGGCAAGTACGACTATATCACCGAGCTGGCCGTCAAGTGCTCCGCCAAGCGGATGTACCCCGACTATATCTCCGCCAAGATCATGCGGGAGACCCACCAGGGCAACGTCTTCTCCCCCATGGGCTGCCGCAGCTTCCTGACCGACTGGAAGGACCCGGAGACCGGCGCGTTCAAATACGAGGGCCGGTTCAACCAGGGCGTCTGCTCCATCAACCTGCCCCAGGTGGGCCTGGCCGTCACCGACGGCGGCCGCTTTGTCCCCGAGACCGAGGACGAGTTCTGGAAGGAGCTGGACAAGCGGCTGGAGCTGTGCTACGAAGCCCTGATGTGCCGCCACAACGCTCTGGTGGGGGTCAAGAGCGACGTCTCCCCCGTCCATTGGCAGCACGGCGCCATCGCCCGGCTGAAGTCCGGCGAGGTCATCGACCCCTACCTCTTCGGCAACTACTCCACCATCTCTCTGGGCTATATCGGTATCTACGAGGTGACCAAGCTGGTCAAGGGGTGCAGCCAGACCGAGCCCGAGGGCAAGGACTTTGCCCTGCGGCTGATGACCCATCTGCGGGATACCTGCTACCGCTGGAGAGACGAGACCAACATCGGCTTCTCCCTCTACGGCACCCCCGCCGAGAGCCTCTGCTACCGCTTCGCCCGCATCGACCGGGAGAAATTCGGCGACGTGACCGACATCACCGACAAGGGCTACTACACCAACTCCTACCATGTGGACGTGCGGGAGAAGATCGACGCCTTCTCCAAGTTCACCATCGAGAGCCAGTTCCAGCGTCTCTCCCCCGGCGGTGCCATCAGCTATGTGGAGATCCCCAACATGCGCCACAACCTGACCGCCATGAAGGACGTCGTCCGCTTCATCTATGACAACATCCAGTACGCCGAGTTCAACACCAAGAGCGACTACTGCCATGTCTGCGGCTACGACGGGGAGATCATCGTCAACGAGGATCTGGAGTGGGAGTGCCCCTGCTGCGGCAACAAGGATCACAGCAAGATGAACGTCACCCGCCGCACCTGCGGCTACCTGGGCGAGAACTTCTGGAACGTGGGCAAAACCAAGGAGATCCGCTCCCGCGTCCTGCATCTGTAATTTCACAACCGAAAAACCATCGCCAATGAATCCGGCCCTCCATGGGGAGGGCCGGATTTTTTTCGGATCACGGCAAAATCATTTGACCTTTCGCCGCAAAAGGGGTATGATTTTCCCTGCAAAATCCCACGAATCCTGAATGAGGTGATCTCCTTGCACCAGCAGCTCCAGCACGATCTCCGGGCCATCCGGGACAACGCGGTCTCTTTCTTCAAATATACCCTCTTCTCCTGTGTGGTGGGGGGCATCACCGGCGTGGTGGGCTCCGCCTTCCACTACGCCATCGGCTGGGCCACCCAGACCCGGCTCGACCACGGCTGGCTGCTCTTTCTGATGCCCGTGGCGGGCTTGCTCATCGTGGCCAGCTACCAGCTCACCCGGATGGAGGACGACCGGGGCACCGAGTATGTGCTGGCCTCGGTGCGGGACGGTAAGGCGCTGCGTTTCCGTACCGCCCCGCTGATCTTCCTGGGCACCGTGCTGACCCATCTGACCGGCGGCTCCGCCGGGCGGGAGGGGGCGGCGCTCCAGCTGGGCGGCTGCCTGTCCAGCTCCCTGGGCCGGGTGCTCGGCCTGAACGACAAGGACGAGCGGGTCATCA
>JAFVAS010000234.1 GCA_017480395.1 Oscillospiraceae bacterium
AGCGATTTTCTGCTGGATCACTTCACCGGCCTGTCCCCGCTGGCGTGCCGGGAGATCGCCTTCCGCGCCGCGGGCGACGTGGATGCCCGCCTGTTTGAGCTGGCTGCACCGGAGGCCCTGCGCCGGACGTTCTTTGACTGGATGGAGGACATCCGCATGGGACGCTTTGTCCCCTGCATGCTGCTCCAGGACGAGCGGCCCCGGGACTTCTGCTACGCCGACATCCGGCAGTACGGCGGGAGCATGACGGTGCGGCGGGAGGAGCGCTTCTCCGTCCTGCTGGACCGCTTCTACGGGGAGCGGGAGGCGGCGGAGCGCATCCGCGCCCGGGGGTCGGAGCTGATCCGCTACGTCACCAATCTGCGCAACCGGGTGGCCCGGAAGCTGGAGAACCAGCGCCGGGAGCTGGCCCAGGCGGAGGATCGGGATCTGCTGCGCATCCGGGGCGACCTCATCACCACCAACCTCTACGCCATGCACCGGGGGATGGGGGAGCTGGTGTGCCAGAACTACTACGACCCGGATTTTGCGCAGGTGCGCATCCCTCTGGATCCCCTGTTGACGCCCCAGCAGAACGCCGCCGCCTACTACAAGCGCTATAACAAGGCCAAGACCGCCGAGCGGGTGCTCACCGAGCAGATCGCCAAGGGGGAGGCCGATCTGGACTATCTGGACAGCGTGCTGGCGTGCATCCGCTATTCCACCGAGGAGCGGGACTTGCAGGAGATCCGGCAGGAGCTGGAGGAGAGCGGCTATCTCCGGGCGAAAAAGAACCCCAAGAAGGGGATGAAACGCCCCAGGTCGAAGCCGCTGGAGTTCTGCTCCTCCGCCGGGCTGCGCATCAGCGTGGGGCGCAACAACCTGCAAAACGACCTGCTGACCACCAAGCTGGCGGGGAAAACGGACGTCTGGTTCCACACCCAGGGCATCCACGGCGCCCATGTGATCCTGTGGACGGAGGGCCGGGAGCCCGACGCGCAGAGCATGACCGAGGCGGCCATGCTGGCGGCCTGGTTCTCCCAGGGCAAGGAGGGCAAAAACGTGCCGGTGGACTATACGCCGGTGCGCTATGTGAAAAAGCCCGCCGGGGCCAAGCCGGGGAAGGTGATCTACACCACCTATTCCACCGCCTATGTCACCCCCGACCCGGAGCTGCCCCGCCGCCTGGGCGGAAAATAAAGAGGACAAAAACGCGGAGAAGTGAGGTTATCTCGCTTCTCCGCGTTTGGTCTTGATTCAATTATATGGGGGAAATCAGAAGGCCCGCCGCCGCGTCCGGCCCCAGCCGATGTTGGAGCGATCCCGCAGCCAGCTGGGCAGGGAGCGCATCTTGATGCCGGATACAAAGCCCATGGCGGCATAGAGGGTGATGAGGGAGGAGCCGCCATAGCTGAAGAAGGGGAGGGTGATGCCCACCACGGGCATGACAAACAGGCACATGGCGATGTTCAGCCCCGTCTGGAAGATCAGCATGCTGCCGTACCCGATGGCTACCAGGGCGGAGAACCCGCTGCGGGCGTTGAGGCCCACCTGGAGGCAGCGCAGGATGATGGCGCACAGCAGCACCATCATGATGACGCAGCCCACCAAGCCCAGCTCCTCCGCGCAGGTGGAGAAGATGAAGTCGGTGTAGCGCTCCGGCAGGGCGCCGCGGCTGGTGCTCTGGGTCAAGGTGCCGTTCAGATACCCCTCGCCGGTCAGGCCGCCGGAGCGGATGGCCAGCAGACTGCGGGTCTGGTTCCAGCTGGTGTCCGGGTCGGCGTTGTGATCCAGCACCACCTGAATGCGCCGCTTCCAATGGTTGTTTTCGGGCAGCAGCCGGAAGCCCACATAGCCCGCCCCGGCGGTGAAGGCGATGCCGATCAGGAACCACCGCTTTTTCAGCCCGGCGCACCAGCACATGATGACGAAGATGGCTACATAGACCAGCGCGGTGCCCGCGTCCCGGGAGATGACGAAGATCAACCCGACGTACCAGAGCAGGTGGAGCAGCAGCTGCGCCACGGATCTGACCCGGCTGAGGTTGTTGGGGTCCCGGCGCTGAAGCCAGGTCAGCTGCTTTGCCAGCAGCAGCACGAAGAAGATTTTGACGATCTCGGCGGGGGAGATGCTGAAGGGCATCCAGCTGAACTCGATCCAGTTGCGGTTGCCCAGGTGGTCGGAGCCGAAGGGAATCAGCAGGGCGATGAACAGGGAGCTGAGCAGGAAGACGGGCTTCCACCGCTCCATCAGAATCTCCAGGTCGATATAGTTGCAGGCGATAAAGACCACGATGCCGATGGCCATGGCAATGCCCTGTTTCATGGGCAGGCTGTGGTAGACCGCCCGGAACCGGGTGGCGGAATAGACCAGAATCAGGCCAAAGGAGTTGGCCAATATGCACAGCAGAAGCAGCAGAATATCCGCCTTCTGCACAAAATCTTTGATGGCGCTGCGGATCATAGCGGGTTCTCACCTCCCATAGGTGAGGTTCATTGTAACACAGATTCGGAATTCTGTAAACCACTTTGCATCCGGGGGAGAACTATGCTATAATATCAGATCAGAATTGCAGCGAGAGAACGGGGGGAATCCCATGACGATTATGACCCATTGCGTGGAGGAGACGGAGGCGCTGGGGGAGCGGCTGGCTGAAAAACTCTCCGGCGGCGAGGTGATGGCCTTCACCGGGGATTTGGGGGCGGGAAAGACCGCCTTCACCCGGGGGCTGGCCCGGGGCCTGGGGATCACCGACCGGGTGACCAGCCCCACCTTCACCATCGTCAATGAATACGAGGGGGGACGGCTGCCCCTGTTCCACTTCGATATGTACCGCCTCGGATCCTCCGACGAGCTGTATGACATCGGCTGGGAGGACTACCGCGCCCGGGGCGGCGTCTGCGCCGTGGAGTGGAGCGAGATCGTCTCCGACGCCCTGGAGGGGGAGGTCATCCGGGTGGACATTCGATCCGGCAGCGGGGAAAACGAGCGCGGTATCACGTTGACGGGGGTGGAGCTTTGAAGATTTTAGCCTTTGAATCCTCGGCCAAGGCGGCCTCCGTCGCCCTGTGTGAGGACGAGTTTCTCATCGCCCAGTCCTATCAGAACAACGGCCTGACCCACAGCACCACCCTGATGCCCATGGCCCAGGATCTGCTGAACAACTGCGGCGTCACCCTGTCCGAGGTGGACTGTCTGGCGGTGGCGGTGGGCCCCGGCTCCTTTACGGGGCTGCGCATCGGCATCTCCACCGTCAAGGGGCTGGCCTGGGGGGCGGACAAGCCCTGCGCCGCCGTCTCCACGCTGGAGGCGATGGCGTGGCCCATGGCCCATGTGGACGGCCTGCTCTGCTGCGCCATGGACGCCCGGCGCAAGCAGGTCTACAACGCCGTCTTCCGCGCCCGGAGCGGCGCGCTGGAGCGGCTGACGCCGGATCGGGCCATCTCCCTGGAGGAGCTGGCCGAGGAGCGAAAAAAATCGGATTTTCCGCAAATTCTTATTGGAGACGGGGCGCTGCTGTGCTATAATGATGCCAATGAACGGGGACAGCAGGTCTGTCTTGCGCCGCCCCATCTGCGGTTCCAGAGCGCGTGGGGCGTGGCCCGGTGCGCCCTGGAGCAGGCCCGCCGGGGGGAGCTGATCTCCGGCGCGGAGCTGACCGCCCGCTATCTCCGCCTCTCCCAGGCGGAGCGTGAACGACTGGAACAACAGGGAAAGAAACAAAGCTGAAAGGGGTATTTTTCTATGTCCGTCCACATTCTGAATCACCCGCTGCTGCAGCACAAGCTGTGCATCCTCCGGGACAAGGAGACCGGCACCCGGGACTTCCGCACCACCGTCTCCGAGGTCGCCATGCTCATGTGCTACGAGGCCACCCGCGACCTCACCACCCGTCCTGTCACCGTCGAGACCCCGGTGGGCACCGCCCATTGCCAGGCCATCGCCGGCAAGAAGATCGCCGTTGTCCCCATCCTGCGGGCCGGTCTTGGCATGGTGGACGGCGTCCTCAGCCTGATTCCCTCCGCCAAGGTGGGCCACATCGGCCTGTACCGTGACCCCGACACCCTGGAGCCGGTGGAGTACTACTGCAAGATGCCCCCGGATATCGCCGAGCGGGACATCCTGATCGTCGACCCCATGCTGGCCACCGGCGGCAGCGCCAGCGCCGCCATCCAGTTCATGAAGAACTATGGCTGCAAGAACATCAAGATGATGAACATCCTGGCCGCGCCGGAGGGCGTGAAGCGCCTTGAGGAGGATCACCCCGACGTGGAGTTCTATGTCGCCGCGCTGGATGACCACCTGATCGCGCTCGGCTACATCGTCCCCGGTCTGGGCGACGCCGGCGACCGGATCTTCGGCACGAAATAAATCAGAAAAATCCCTCTCCCGACGGGAGAGGGATTTTTTTTATGGTTCCGGTTGAAATCCCGCATCGGGGATCAGATCCTCGTTGTGGAACAGGGCATTGACGGTGCTCTGATACTCGCTGAGGCGGCGGGTCTTGCGGATGATTTTCTGATAGGGGGCGTAGTTAGTGAAGCGCTGGATCAGGTAGGCCCAGACCCCCTTCATCTTGCACAGCACCGGCCCGTCCCCGTAGAGGATGCCCCGGTATCCGTCAAAGAGCTCGTCGTGAAAGTCCCGCAGCACCGCCTTGTCCGGCGTTCCGCCGATCAGCCACGGGTTGCTGATGACGCCGCGGCCCAGCATCACCGTCTCCACCCCCGGATGGGCCCGGGAAATTTCCGCAATGCCGCGCCGGGTGAAGAGGTCGCCGTTGTAGACCAGCGGCCAGGGGGCCTCCGCCTCCGCCAGAGCAAAGGCGTCCATGCGGGGGGCGCCGCGGTAGAAGTCCTTCTGAATCCGGGGGTGGACGATCAGCTCTGCGCAGGGGTACTGCCGGTAGAGATCGAGCAGCCGGGGCCAATCCGCCTGGTCGGCGCGTCCCACCCGGGTTTTGATGGAGATGCGCAAAGGGCAGCGGCTGAAAATCTCGTCGAGAAAGGCGCGCAGCTCGTCATAGCGGGCGAGGAACCCGGAGCCCTTGCCCTTGGACACCACGGTGCCGGAGGGACAGCCCAGATTCAGGTTGACCTCCCCATAGCCCAGCGCCTCCAGATCGCGGCAGGTGGTCAGGAAGTGATCGGCGCGGTTGGTGAGGATCTGGGGGACAAGGGGAAGCCCGGCGTTGTGCTCCGGCAGCACGTCCCGCCGCTCCTTCGCGTTGAGGCCCTGGTTCATGTTGGGGGCGATGAAGGGGGTGAAGTAGCGGTCCATGGGGACGAAGTGGGTGTGGTAGCAGCGGCGGTAGAGGTAGGTGGTCACCCCCTCCATCGGGGCGAGCTCATAGCGCATCGGGGTGCTCCTCCGGCCCGGCGGGGCCCGGCATGCCCGGGGGCGGCTCCATGGCCGCGCCATAGCCATTGCAGGCGTAGCAGCGGAAGGGGACGGTTTCGCCCTCCGGCCCCATGGGCACGTCCACCACGCTCAGCTTGGCCGGATCGTTCTCCACGGCCAGTCTGGCACAGGCGATCATCGCCGGAAACGCCTCCCGCGGGTCGAGGGGGAAACGCATATGGCAGGGATAGATCCGGTCAAAGGCGTCGGATATCTACGCCAGATAATCCAGACTGGACAGAAAGTCGGCGGGGGAGCACTCGGGGTTGAAGAGAAAGACCGGCTGGGTCATCACGGTGTCGCCGGAGAAGAGCAGCCGATTCTCCCGATCCAGCAGGGCGACGGAGCCGGCGGAGTGCCCGGGGACGTGGATCACCTCCAGGGTGCGCCCGCCCAGATCAAAGCGCTGTCCGTCCTCCAGGGGGAGCAGCCGGACGCCCTCGCCCCGGTCGGAGCGAAAGCGCGCCCACTCGCCGGGGTGGAGCCAGGCCTCGGCCCACTCGTGATCGCTGCCGGTGTGGTCGCCGTGGGCGTGGGTGTGCACCAGAAGGGTGGGCAGGCCGCACAGCCCTTCCGCCAGCGCCCGCAGGCCGACAAAGGAGCCAAAGCCGGTGTCCAGCATGATGGCCCGCTCCGATCCGGCGATCAGATAGAGGTTGATGCCCGCGTCGCCGATCTCCCACAGGCCGGGGCCGAGGGGATGTAAGTCGGGGGTTTTGGGTGGAAAGAACATGGGTTATTCCTCCTTGTCATCCTGGTTGTCGTCTGTCCTGGGGTGTACGGTCACGGTGATCTCCACCACCCGGCGGGAGTCTGTCTCGGTCACCGCCACCGTCAGGGGCGGGAAATCGAAGGCGTCGTCCAGGGCGGGGATTTTGCCCAGCCGCTCCATGACCCAGCCGCTGACCGAGGCGCAGTCGGAGGCGCAGTCCACCTCGAAATAGCGCTCAAACTCCGCCAGGGGCGCGGCACCCCGCACGCGGCAGGTGTGCTCGTCCAGGGGGCGGAAGTCCTCGATGACCTCGTCGTGCTCGTCCCAGATGTCGCCCACCAGCTCCTCCAGAATGTCCTCCATGGTGATGATGCCGAGGGTGCCGCCGTACTCGTCGGAGATGACGGCCACCTGGGACTGGTGCTTCTGCAGCAGCTTGAGCAGGGTGCTGATCTTGACGGACTGGGGGGCGAAGACGGGCTGCTTCATCAGCTCGCTGATGGGGCGGCGGGAGACGCCGGTGCCGGTGTAAAAGTCCTTCTGGTGGAGGACGCCCACGATGTTGTCGATGCTCTCGTCATAGACCAGCAGCCGGGAGAAGCGGGACTCGGTAAAGACCCGGGCGATCTCCTCCGGCGTGGCGTCCAGGGCAATGGCCTCCAGATCCACCCGGTGGGTCAGAATGTCCTCTGCATCCCGGTCGGTGAACTCGATGGCGGAGCGGAGCAGATCCTCCTCGCTTGCGTCGATGGTGCCCTCCTGGGCGACCTCCTCCACCAGCATCAGCAGCTCCTCCTGGGACATCTTCTGGCTGCCCTGGATGCGGAACAGCCGGGACAGCAGCTTTTTCCACTGGGTGAAGAGGAAGTTGATGGGGGTCAGAATCCAGATCAGAACCCGCATCAGCGGCGTGGCCCACATGGCGAACTGCTCCGGCCGCTCCTTGGCCAGGCTCTTGGGGGAGACCTCCCCGAAAATCAGCACCACAATGGTGATGACGATGGTGGAGACGGTGGCCCCGGCCCGGGGGAGCAGGCGCACGAAGAGCAGGGTGGCGATGGAGGCCATGGCGATGTTGACCACGTTGTTCCCCACCAGGATGGAGGAGAGCAGCTTGTCATATTCCTCTGCCAGGCGCAGGGTGGTCTCCGCCCGGTGGTTCCCCTTTTCGGCCAGGGTGCGCAGCCGGGTGCGGTTGAGGGAGGAGAAGGCGGTCTCCGTGGCGGAGAAATAGGCGGACAGGAGAACCAGCACGACTATAATCAGAATGGATGAGACGGTCTCGCCGTTCATGGCAGAAAAATCGCTCCTTGTCGGTAAATTTGAGAATACGATACCATAATCCGCCCGTGATTGCAAGATTTTGGGACGGACAGGGGAAAGTTTAAGATTGTGTTTGCTATTGCGGGAGGGGTTGGAATCTGGTAAGATGGAGACAGAGAAACAGGGTTGAAGGGAGAGCCGAATCAATGAATGGGATGAGGAAGAAAACGCTGTTTTGCGCGCTGCTGCTCTGTACGCTGCTGGTGCTGTCCGGCTGCGGGAGGCGGGGGAGCCAGTCCACTCCGATGGATGTCCCCGCCGTATCCTCCGGGGTGATCCCGACGCAGGGCGCGGCGTCGTCAGAGGTGGAGCCGGAGCCAGAGCCGGAGGACGACCCCTTTGCCGACGCGCCCTACGGTGTGCTGGGCCTGAGTATGGAGCAGGTTGACCTGGGCGACGGTTTGACCCGGGTGGCAACCCTCGGCCCGGAGAACCAGACCCGGGATGGGTATTTCTATCTCCAGGGCGTATACGGCGTCGGGGGTGGCCGTGTGCTGCTCAGCTATACCGTCTCCAACGAAATCAACTTTTATTTCGAGGGCGACGGGGAAATGTATGACGGCAGAGGAGAGGACGACTGGTTCGACGTCGACGCCGAGGGGGTCTCTGACGGCGATTGGGACGCGCCGGAGGCGGACGGCATTCCGGAGGACGACACCCAGGGGCAGGATGTGGATGGCGATGCCCCGCCGGACGACGCGGAGTTCCCGGAAACCGAGGATTTTTTCGCCCAGACGCGGCTGGTGCTCTTCGACCTGGATCGGGGCGAGGAGATTCGCGGGATCGACGCCGTGGACGACGTGGATACATACAGCTATTTCTCCCAGGAGCGGGATCGGATCTGGCTGTGGAACAGCCAGGAGGGCAAGCGGCAGGTCACCCAGTTTGATCACGACCTCAACCAGGTGGGGGAGTTCTCCATCGGCGAGCAGGGCTATGGTGCCGGGGGACAGGACGGCTCCTATTATCTCGTGCTGGACAGGCGGCTCTACTGCTACGCCCCGGACGGCACCCCTGGGGTACAGGTGGACTTCAAGCGGCAGTTCGCGCCGGATGAATTCATCGGCTCCGTCTTTACCGGCCAGGACGGCGGGGAATATATCCTGCTCAGCGGCATCTGCGGCAATCTGAAGCGGTATGAGTATGTGATCGTCGATCTGGACAGCCGCGATTTCGCCTATCTGAACTCCGGCGACGACTTCGACTCCGGCCTCTACGGGGAGAACGGCGCCCTGGTCTGCTCCGACTATGAAAACGGCTACACCGTCGCGGTGCAGGGGACTCCGTGGCGCTATTTCTGCGACGTGGGGGAGGAGAACTATGTCACCCTGCGGGCGCTGGAGAACGGCTGGCTGCTCTTCTTCTACACGGAGGACGGGAGCGAGGGCTCGGTACTCCACCTGGAGATGATGGACGGCGAGACGGGTCAGTCCCTGGGCAGCGCCAGGGTGGATTTTGCGGACAGCTGGCCCTGGATCAACAACGCCGTGGTCTATGACGACACCAATGCCGTCCTGCTGGAGGTGAGCGAGAACGGCACCCAGTTCCTGCGCTGGGATCTGGACAGGGCGGGGACGGAGAACGGCTTTGTCCGGAGCGAGGCGGTGGACATTCCCGACGAGGACGAGCTGGTGCCGGAGATCACCGACGGCGTCGATCCCAACTACTACACGCCGGGGGAGTGCCCGCCGGAGCTGGCTGACCTGCGGGCCCGGGCCGACGAGATGGAGGCGCGGTTAGGCTTCGAGATCTATCTGGCCGACGAGTGCCGCAACATGATCGGCGGCTACGCCATCGACGCGCTGACCGACCACGATGACGTGGCCAGCGCCCTGGACTGGCTGGAGAAGGAGGCGGAGAAATACCCGGAAAAATTCTTCCGTCAGCTCTACGCCGAGTGGCCCAGCGGACTGGACATCTACCTCGCCAGCACATTGACCGGCATGGTGTCCGATCAGCTGAGCTTCGCCGGGGGCTTCCAGACGATTGAGGGGGAGCACAGCCTGATCGTCATTGACGCCACCTTCACCTCCGACATCGCCAACACCTTCCACCACGAGCTGAGCCACGCCGTGGATTCGGCGCTGGAGCGCCTCAGCGATTTTGAGGCCGATCTGGACGGGGAGGCATGGATGGCTCTGAATCCAGACGAGGAGACCTATGGCGAAAGCTACACCTACGACTACAACCAGTTTGGCCGGGAAGAGATGATGCCCTTCGCCTATCTGATGAGCTACGACGGTTCCAACGCCTATTTCGTGGACGATTACAGCATGACCTATCCCACGGAGGATCGGGCCCGGCTCTTTGAGTACGTCATGGTGGACGACGACTACTGCTGGGTGGACTGGGCGGACTGCCCCCATCTGCGGGTGAAGCTGAACTACTTCGTCTCCCTGATCCGGCAGTATTTCGACACCACCGGCTGGGACAGCCCCCGCTGGGAGCGGTTTCTGGAGCCGTAAATTTTCCGTTTGAATGGTAGAGCAGAAAGGAGGGCGTGGCAATGAATTGTCCGTTCTGCGGCGCAGAGATGGAGCAGGGAAAGGCGTCCTTTATGGCCATGCAGGGCCTGGGCCATATGATTCTGTCCTTCGTCTCGGAGGAGGAGTCCCACAAGCGGTTCTTTCAGCGCAAGAGCCGGGATAAGATCATCCTCTCCTGGGAGGAGGCGGCGTGTTATTTCTGCCCGTCGTGCAAGCGGCTTATCCCCGTCTTTGAGTTGGATGATTAGAAAGAAAACTTGATGAAATCAGGGCGTCCTCCCGCAGGGAAGGACGCCCTTGTTGCGCGACGATTTTATTTTGCGATGCGAACCCGGATCCACTTGAGCAGCTGGATCACCACCATGCTGCCCAATGCCAGCCCCACGATGGTCAGCAGCAGCGCGGGGGAGAGGGCGGCGACCTGGAAGGGGCCCTGGAGAACGGGGATCAGCAGCACCGCGAAGAGCAGCACCGCCCCGGCGGCAAAGGCCCCCAGCAGATAGCGGTTGTCCCAGAATTTTCGGGTGAAGAGCACCGGCGCTGCGGCCTTGCAGTCAAAGCCGTGGAACAGCCGGGCCAGGCAGAGGGTGGCGAAGGCCATGGTGCTGCCCGTGCTCGCGCCGCCGTTGGCCAGGCCGAGATAGAACCCGGTGATGACCGCCGCGGCGATGACAACGCCCTCGATCAGAATATCGGTCAGGAATTTCCGGGTCAGAATGCCCTCGGAGCGGGGGCGGGGCTTCTCGTGCATCACCGTGTCGGTGTGGGGCTCCAGCCCCAGGGCGATGGCGGGCAGACTGTCAGTCAGCAGATTGATGAACAGCAGGTGCACCGCCGCAAAGGGCACCGGCAGGGCGGCCAGGGCAGCGTACATGACCGCGAGAATGGCGGCAAAATTGCCGGAGAGCAGGAACTGAATGGCCCGCTTGATGTTGGCGTAAATGTTCCGGCCGATCTTGACCGCCTTGACGATGGTGGCAAAGTTGTCGTCGGCCAGCACCATTCCGGCGGCGTCCTTGGAGACCTCGGTGCCGGTGATGCCCATTGCCACGCCGATGTCCGCCTGCTTGAGGGCGGGGGCGTCGTTGACGCCGTCGCCGGTCATGGCAACCAGGCTGCCCCGCTCCTGCCAGGCCTTGACGATGCGGATCTTATGCTCCGGGGAGACCCGGGCGTAGACGGAGATCCGGGGGACGAACTCCCGCAGCTCCTGGTCGGACATGTTCTCGATGACCGCGCCCTCCACCGCCTCGGTGCCCTCGGTCAGAATGCCGATCTCCCGGGCGATGGCGGAGGCGGTGACCTTGTGATCGCCGGTGATCATGATGGGGCGGATGCCGGCGGTGATGCACTCCGCCACGGCGGCCTTGGACTCCTCCCGGGGCGGGTCCATCATGGCGATGAGGCCGAGGAAGGTCAGGTTATACTCGTCCTCCAGGCTGACGGACGCGCGGTCCAGGGGCTTGCTGGCAAAAGCCAGCACCCGCAGTCCCTGGGAGGACAATTTCTCGTTGACGGCCTCGATCCGCTCCCGCTCCTCCGGGGTGAGGATGGTGCGCTCCAGCAGGACGTCCACCGCCCCCTTGGTGACCAGCTCCAGCCCGCCGGAGAACTCGTGCACGGTGCTCATCAGCTTGCGGTCGGAGTCGAAGGGAATCTCGGTCAGCCGGGGATATTTTGCCCGGGTGGCGACCTCGGTGATGCCGTGGGCCTCGCCCAGCCGCACCAGGGCGGTCTCGGTGGGGTCGCCCACCTCGCCGGTGTCGTTGACCACCGCGTCGCTGCACAGCAGGGCGGTGCGGAGCAGGGGGGCCTGCAGGGGATCGGAGAAGTCCGCCTCCTCGGCGGAGAGGATGCGATCCCCCACATAGATCTTCTTCACCGTCATCTTATTCTGGGTCAGGGTGCCGGTCTTGTCGGAACAGATCACGCTGACGCTGCCCAGCCCCTCCACGCTCTGCAATTTGCGGATGATGGCGTTGTCCCTGGCCAGACGCTGGGTGCCGAAGGAGAGGACGATGGTGACGATGGAGGACAGGGCCTCCGGAATGGCGGCGACGGCCAGCGCGATGGCGAACAGGAAGGCGTTCATCACGTTTTCGTGCCGCACCAGCACGCTCAGGGCGAAGAGCACGCCGCAGAGAATCAGAATGCCGATGGAGAGCTTCTTGCCGAACTCGTCCAGGCTGATCTGGAGCGGGGTCTCCTTCTCCTCGGTGTTTTTCAGCAGGGTGGCGATCTTGCCCATCTCGGTGTTCATGCCGACGCCGGTCACCAGAAAGACCGCCCGGCCATAGGTGACAAAGCTGCCGGAGAAGACCATGTTTGTTCGGTCACCCAGGGCGGCGTCCCCGGGAATTTCGCCCACGTCCTTCTCCACGGGCAGGCTCTCACCGGTCAGGGCGCTCTCCGCCACCTTGAGGCTGGCGCACTCCAGCAGGCGGCCGTCGGCGCAGACGCTGTCTCCCGCCTCCAGCTCCACCACGTCGCCGATGGTGACCTCGCTGCCGGGAATCTGCACCACCTGTCCGTCCCGGAGTACCTTCGCCGTGGGGGCGGACATTTTTTTCAGGCTGTCCAGACTGGCCTCGGCCTTCAGCGTCTGTACAGTGCCCAGGATGGCGTTCATCGTGATGACTGCCAGGATGACCACCGTGCTCTCTATGTCCCCCATGAAGGCGGAGATGACGGCGGCGATGATCAGAATGATGACCAGAAAATCGGCAAACTGGCTCAGGAAGAGCAGAAGGGGGGATTTCTTCTTGCCCTGCTGCAATTCGTTCGGGCCATACTTTGCCAGCCGCTGCTGGGCCTCTTGCCCGGTGAGCCCCCGCTCGGAGCACGATAAATCTCGAAAAAGTTCCGTTCTGGACTTCTGCCAGGGCTGTTTTTCATTGCTCATAAGCAATCTTCCTTTCGGGGGAGAACGCAAAAACGAGACTTTTTGCGCAATGCCCCCTGGACATTGTCACAAAAGTCTCGCCGTTTCAATCCGCAGCGGGGCGAGACGCTCGCCCGTATTGACGCCCACGGATACACATATTCGTGCCAGCTACTCCCTTTCGGATACCTGCACTATAATACGAATTTGCCCCGTTGTCAAGCGCTCGGGCGTGAATTTTTCGTAAAAAATCCACGATCCGAAGCATCCGACCTATTTTGACATAATATCATTGTAGATGCCGTGTATATTGACATAATATAAAAGCGGATGCTATAATTATGACATAATATCAATTGGAGGCGGGAATCATGTCGAACTGGATGACCTGCAGAGAGGCGGCCCAGCGCTGGGCGTGTTCGGAGCGGTGGATCTCCATCCTGTGCACGAACGGAAAGGTGCCCGGGGCGGAAAAGCGGGGCCGCGGCTGGCTGATCCCGGCGGATGCCCCTCGTCCCGCTGACGGGCGGATCAAGAGCGGGGCCTATCAGAAGCGCCATGATGAGGTGCCTCTCACGGCGGAGCAGCACCCCCTCCCGCTGGGGATCAGCGACTTTGCCCGCGCCGCGGGGGAGTGCCGCTATGTGGATCGGACGCGTTTTGCGGCGCAATTGTTGTCCCAGCGCCCGGAGAGCCTGATTCTGACCCGGCCCCACCGCTGGGGGAAGACGCTGCTGCTGGACATGGTGCGCCGCTATTTTGAGGATACCGGGGAAAATACCTCTGCCCTCTTCCGGGATCGGGCGGTCTGGAGCTGCGGGGAGCGGGTCACAGAACAGCAGGGGAGATATCCGGTGGTCATTCTGTCCTGCAGGGATTTGCGCTTCGACAGCTGGGCGCAGATGCGCGCCCGGCTGGGGGATCGCATCCGGCTGGCGTTTGCCCGACACAGCGCACTTCTGGACAGCGGAGACTGCGACCCCCATCTGTTGACGCGGTTTCGCTCCATTTTGGAGGGGGACTGCGGCGAGGCGGAGCTGAGCGGCGCGCTGGAGGTGCTGATTCTCCTGCTGGAGCAGCACCACGGCACCAGGCCGATTTTGCTGGTGGATGACTACGACGCCCCGTTGCTGGAGGCGGCGCGCCGGGGATTTGGGGACGCGGCGGTGGATTTTATGAGCAATCTGCTCTCCGGCGCGCTGAAGGACAACCCCCACCTGCGCTTTGGCGTGCTCACAGGCGTCGTGCCGGTCTTGCTGCCGGGGCTGGAGCATCTGCGGCTGGACACGGTGGCTGCCCCGGATTTCTCGCTGGGATTTACCGCCGGGGAGATCGACGCCCTGGCCGATGGGGCCGGAGACCAGCTGGCCCGACACTACGGCGTGCCTGGCCGGGACGGGGAGATGCGCTGCTGTCCCGGGGCGGTGCTGTCGGCGTTGAGCGGCGCGGCGCAGCCCGTTGTCATAAGGGATGAGGCGCTGCTGGACTGCCTGGATCAGGCGGGCCAGGAAGCGCAGCTGCGTTTGCTGGAGCTCCTGCAGGGGGCGACCCTGTCCCAGGAGTTCGATCTCCACGCCCTGACCGTGTCCAGCGCCGCCGCCCTCTGGGGCAGACTGCTCTCCCTGGGCTATCTGTCCGCGCGGCCCGGGGAGATGCGGGGGCTGTATGCACTCTCGCTCTCCTGCACCGCTGCCGCCGGGGAGTTGGAGCGGCATATCCTGCTGCGCTGGGCCGAGCAGGGCTTGCTGAGCGCAGATCGGGCCGCCGCCGTGCGGGAGGTTCTGCGGAACAGGGATCTGGCCGGGATGCGGCCGGAGCTTGGCCGTCTCTTTTCAGAGTGCCTTGCCGCCGGGGGCGGGTATCCGGCCCTTGCCCTGGGGCTTCAGGCCCTGGTGGGGGAGCAGTACCGCCTCTCCGGCAGTTGGGAGGGCAATCCGGGCCGCTTTTGCCTGCAATTGTTCCCAAAATCCGGGGAACTGCCCGTCGTCGCCCTGCGGGTGCGCAGCGGAAAGCGGCTCAGCGACGATCAGCTTCGGACTCTGGCCCAGACGGCGCTGGGGCAGATCTCACCCAAGTCCCTGGGGGTGAAGCCTGGAACGGCGGTGCTGAAATTCGGCGCGGCCCGCTCCGGGGAAGAGGTGCGCCTGGTTTCAGAATCGTAAAAATCAAGAATCCGGCAGATTTTATCGCTGCCGGATTCTTTGTTTGGTATGCAGTTGTACTGGGTCAGATCAGGACGCCGCTGCAGTGGTCGATCTCGTGCTGAATGATCTGGGCCGTCCAGCCGGTGAAGGTCTTGAGCCGAACCTGAAACTGTTCGTTTTGATATTTCACCTTGATGGAGCGGTAGCGCTTCGCTTTCCGCGTCCCGGGGAGGGAGAGGCAGCCCTCCTCCGCCTCATAGGGGCCGGAGCATTTGACGATCTCCGGGTTGAACATGGTCATGTAGGTCCCCTCGTTGTCAAAGACGATGATGCGCTTTGCCACGCCGATCATGTTGGCCGCCATGCCCACGCAGCCGTCCCTGTGGGCGGTCAGGGTATCCAGCAGATCCCGGGCGATCCCGACGTCCTCCGCGGTGGCAGGGGCCGACTTCTGGCGGAGAAAGATCGGGTCTTTCATGATGGGACGTACCATGCTTGCTGCCTCCAAATCCATTCAGTACGCAGGGAAGGGCGCGGGACCCAGGGGCGCGATTACTGCCCCTGCTGCTCCTGCATGGCCTTCACCGCCGCAACCGTTCCGCCGTCATAGAGGATGTCCACGCCGGAGAGATAGCTGCAGTCGTCGCTGACCATAAAGGCCATCATCTTTGCGATCTCCTCCGGCTCACCGAGACGGCCCAGCGCGCCCATCATGGCGATGGATGCGGCCTGCTCGCCCTCGACCTTGCCCATGGGGGTGTTGAAGGTGCCCGGAGAGATGGAGACGACGCGGATGCCCTTCTTGCCCAGCTTGACGGCCTCCTTGGCGGTGTACCAGGTGACAAAGTTCTTCGAGATCGAATAGGCCGCTCCGGTTCTGGCTTCCTCCGGAATTGCCGCGACGATCTGGGCACCGGCCGCCTTGAACGCATCCACATCGGCGAGAGCCAGCTGGTATACCTGGGTTGGAATCTGATCCTGCGGGAACATATAGGCGGCCATGGAGGCCACATTGAGGATCACGCTGCCGCTGCCCATGACCGCACCAAATGCCTCGTCGATATAGATGGTTCCAAGGGCGTTGATGTTGAAGATCTGCTCTCCGTCGGTCATGTGGGGAGACACACCGGCGGAGTGGATCACGGTTTTCACGTTGCCCTGGGCCGCGGCATAGGCCGCCAGCTTTTTCACCGCCTCAAAGTCGCTGGTGTCGCAGGATTGGGCCTCGGCCTCCACGCCGACCGCAGCCAGCTCCTTCAGCGCGTTTTCCAGCTTGGACACGGTGCGTCCCACCAGAATGACCTTCTGATCCTTACCGACCAGCTTGGCGGCCTCCAGTCCCATACCGCTGCCGCCGCCTGTGATGACACAGATATTTGCCATTGAAATGAACCCCTTTCAGCATTTAATTCCGCTGCCAGAATATAACAAGCTGCGTATGTGTCTTGACCGCCTGCTGCATTTCAGGAGGATCGATTGAATGATTCGCAAGCATTTTGCGCTCCTGCTTTCGCCGGGGACAATCCACAAGTGCAGCGTTACATCTGTAACAGCAACACAAATGTACTATAAGAAGACCGTTCTGTCAATGCAATGGCGAGGGGGGTTAACAGATTGCGTGGTTATTGTAATGTCGGACGGGCGCGATCCGGCGGAAGGAGAGGGGATGCCTGTCGCAGACGAGGAAAAGGAACGCCATGTGGATATTCGCAAAATTTGCGACAGATCGTTGACGTTTGCGCGGGTAAATGCTATTATGGTTAATAATAACTAACGTGAGTGACAGGAGAAAAAAGAGGTGTCAGATGTCAGTATCCTATAACAAGTTGTGGAACATGCTGATCGACCGAAAAATGAGCCACATCGAGCTGCAAAGGGCGGCGGAGGTCGCGCCGAACACGATGACAAAGATACGCCGGGATCAGCCGGTGAATCTTGCGATACTGGATCGGATCTGCCGTGTGCTGGGATGTGATTTTGGGGACATCGTGGAGCATCTGGACGAATCAGAGGTCGCGGATGTCTGGGATTGAATGCCGCGTATACGGTATCTTTTTTTGTGAGATAGGTTAGAGCTAACTAACGGAGAGACGCTTGCGCAGATACGCCTGCGTATATGGAGGAGAAAATCAGCGCCTGCGGCAAGGATTGTCCCTGATACCAGCACGGGCTTGACAACGATCCGGTGGCCATAAAACGGAGGTTTTTGGAAATGAAAACTGCAATTGTCTACTATTCCAAGCACCATGGGAACACGAAAAAGCTGCTTGATGCCATAGCGGGGGCAGATCCGGCTGTCGTTCTGATCGATGTGACAGCACAGCCCTCCGCCGATCTGGCCGCGTATGACCGGATCGGGTTTGCCTCCGGCATTTATTACTGCTCATTTGCAAAGCAGATCACATCATTTGCATCGGAGCGCCTGCCGGAGCATAAAGACGTGTTCTTTCTCTACACCCATGGCGCGCCGAAGGGGGATTTTCTAAAGGCCATGCGGGAGATCGCGGCAAAGAAGCGTTGCAGAGAGCTGGGGGAATACCGCTGCCAGGGCTATGACACCTTCGGGCCATTCAGGCTGGTCGGCGGCCTTGCCAAGGGGCATCCGACGGAAGCGGAGATTGCAGCGGCGGTGACATTCTATCAAAGCCTGTAAGGCAGGCGGCGCCATGCTGCGCGACTGGAGGATGCAGCATGAGTATATTATACAGCTTATACAGCGTATTAAGGCCTGTTCTGCGGAGAGCAACCAGGAAAAGTCAGCTATGACGCGAGGGGATTTTGAAGCGGCCTTTCAACTATGATCGGATGAAGGAGCGTATATGACAATTCACGAATTCGGACAGAACCATGACGAAGTGGTCGTACTGGTACATCCTTCCGTTGTGATGTGGGATTATTTTGAGTATGTCATCCCGCTGATGCAGGAGCAGTATCATCTGGTTATTCCTGCGCTTCCGGGCTATGATACGGAGAACAACTCGGATTTTACCAGCGTTGAGGAGATTTCAAAGGAGCTTTCAGACTGGCTGATCGCGCATGGGCATGCGTCCATCGCCTGTATCTACGGCTGCTCCATGGGCGGCGCGGTCGTCACCAGATTCCTCGCGGACGGGAAGGTGAAGGCCCGCAGCGCGGTCATCGACGGCGGCATCACCCCCTATCAGCTGCCGTGGATTGTGACGAGATTGATCGCCGTCAAGGATTTTCTGCTGATCTCGATGGGGAAGGTCGGCGGACTGAAGATCCTGCAAAAAGCCTTTTCCACAGACGAATACTCCGAAGAGGACCTGCAATATATCGTGAGGGTGCTGAAGCACATGAGCGCGAAAACGATCTGGCGCACCTTCGAGTCCTGCAACAATTACGCCATGCCGAAGCCGGTTACGGCGGAGTGCGAACGCATCGAATACTGGTACGCGAAAGCGGAGGAGAAAGACCGGAAGGGCGATATTGCCTATATCAAAAAGAACCTGCCGCAGGCTGTTTTCAGGGTGTTCGAGCAGATTGGCCACGGCGGCCTGGCGGCGCTCAAGCCGGAGCTGCTGGCTTCGGAGCTGATCAGGGTCATGGGGAGGAAATCGTAAATGGCGAAAAAGGATTCGGAGCATCAGAAACAATCGATGGGCCTGATGTTTCGTGGCAGGGAGATCTTCAAGCCGCTGAATACAGGATGGATCGACGAGCATGTCGCCTGTGTGCGGGAATGGGTCGCGAATATCTTCTTCTATACGAAAAACGGCACGACCATTATGCTTGACGCCGGATACAACTATGAACGTTTGAGCGAAAAGATG
>JAFVAS010000235.1 GCA_017480395.1 Oscillospiraceae bacterium
CCGCAGGCGCGGAGGCAGCGGGGGCAGCGGAGGCGGCGGGGGCGCTGGAGCTGCCGCAGGCGGCCAGCATGCTCAGGGAGAGCAGCATGGAAAGCGCGACTAGAATGGATACGAACTTTTTCATTACGGTTCCCCCTCATTTTGATTTTCTCTGATTATTCTCTGTCAGGCCGACAGATAGAGACATGGTTTGTTTACGCGTACCCCATCAGTCTGGGCAGCCACAGGATGATCTGCGGGAAGGCGGCGACCAGCAGCACCAGCACCACGTCCATGATGAAGAAGGGTACGACGCCCCGGAACACCTGGGAGACCGGCATCTTGGTGGCGTTGGCCACATAGAAGACGCCCAGGCCCACCGGCGGGGTCAGCGCGGCAATCTCCATGGCGAAGACCAGCAGCATGACCAGCACCAGCTCGTGGAAGCCCAGCTGGGTCAGCACAGGGAACACCACGGGGACGGTGATGACGATGATGGACAAGCAGTCCATGAAGCAGCCGCAGAACAGATAGAACACGAACACCAGGCAAAACACCAGGTAGGGGGCCATGTTCACGCTGGCGATGGCCCGGGAGATGGCGTCGGCCAGGCCGGTGATGGTGACAAAGCGGCTGAAGAACTGGCCGGCCACGATGATGAGATAGACGTTGGCGAAGGCGGAGGTGCCCTCCATGATGCCCTGGAAAATGCCCTTCAGGGGCAGGCGGCGGGCAAGGCAGTAGATCAGAATGGCCACCATGGCCACGGCACCGCCGACGGTGGCCGGGAACCACCCGGCGAAGGAGCCGCCCACGATCAGCGCGAACAGCGCGAGAATGGGGAGCAGCAGCGTCAGGGTCTTCAGCCGCTCCACGATGGGAACCTTCGTCTTGTCTGCGGCGGGGATCAGCTTGGGCCGGACGACGCCGATGATGGCGATCAGGATGATCATCAGGATGGCGAAGAGGATGCCGGTGGAGATGCCGCAGACCAGGGCCTGGCCGATGGAGACGCCGGCCAGCAGGGAGAAGGACAGGATGGGCACGCTGGGCGGGATCAGCACGGACAGGGAGCCGGCGCAGGTGATGGTGCCGATGGACAGGGTGTCGTCATAATTGGCCTTTTTCAGCTCGGGCAGGGCGATCTTGGAAAAGACGATGTTGCCGGCGCTGGACATGCCGGAGCAGGCGCCGAAGATCATGTTGGCGATGACGACGGAGTAGAGCAGGCCGCCCCGCACCCGGCCGACCCATTTGCGGGCGGCGACGAAGGTGCCCTCCGCCATGCCGGAGACCGAGGCCAGGGTGCCCACCACCATGAACAGGGGGATGACGGCGAAGTTGTAGGAATGGCTCAGGGTAAACAGGGACGTGGTGAACTGGGTGACGGCGAGGTCAAATCCGCTGACGATGGTGATGCCCAGAAATGCGCAGGAGAGCATGGAGATGGGCAGCGGAATGCCGATCAGGATCAGGCAGGTCATCAGCAGGAACACCAGAATGCAGATCAATGCGGGACTCATAATCATTCCCCCTTCTTTCCATCGGTCTCAGGGTGCTCTGCAAACAGCTTGCCCTTTACGTTGAGCTCGTCGATGTCATAGTCGCCGGGGCCGAGCTCCGTCTCGGGACGGGGCATGAAGGGCATCCGGATGACCGACCAGAGCAGGGCCAGGGCCAGGACAAAGGTGCCGATGATGTAGATCAGGGTGAAGGGCCAGATCACAAAGGAGCTGGCGGCGGTACTGGCGGTGGTCTTGACCCGGATGTGCTTGGCCAGCAGGCTGAAGGCCTGATATCCGGCAAAGGTGTAGATGCAGACCCCGGCAATATAGCCGATGCCCTTGATGAGCTTCTTCACGCCGTAGGGGAACAGCCGGAAGAAGATGTCCACCTGGATCAGACCGCCTCCGTTGAGCTGACAGTCGGCCACACAGCAGTAGACCACAAGGATCAGGCAATAGTCGATCAGCTCGTTGACGTTTGCGATCGCATGTCCGAACACCTTTGAGGCGATGACGTTGATGAACGCGATGATGCCCATGAAGAGCAGCGCGATGCCTCCCAGATAGGAAAACCATCTGGCCGCCCAGTTGATGCCGTGGTCGATCTTGGCGATGACCGGGCTAGTTATTTCTTGATTCTCCATAAACGTTGTCTAACCTCCTTCTTTTTCGTGCTTCCTCACGCTGACTATAACACACATCGGCGCGCTGTGGTTATTCTAATCCTGCAAGAATACCATTCCATTTGCGAAAAGGTGCCCAACAAGTGCCAAAAATTAGCGCCGCACATTGTAGAAATCCCACAATGCACGGCGTTTCGTTGCCAACCGATCTACTTTTTGTTTTTTTGAGAAAAGCCCTGCGCCAGAATCTCCGAGAAACGAATGATCGTCGGCTCCAGCGCCGCGGATTCCGGCTGCCACACCACATAGAGGGAGGACTCAATGCCAAAGGGCTCCAGCGGCAGATAGGGAATGCCGCACTGATCCGCCAGATCCAGCAGCGTGTCGGGGATAATGCCGAAGCCGCCGCCCTCCAGAATCTGAACAAACATTTCGCTCCAGTTCTCGCAGGGGCGGAGCCTGGGGTCGATCTTGGTTCGGTGGAGGAACTCCATAGTGATGCTCTGGGGCACGGGATCGTGGGCGAAGATGATCACGTCGATCTTGGGCACCAACTCCTCCAGGGAGGCGCACTTTCCGTGGTGGGGCGGGTAGAGCAGCCAGTTGGAGGACTGATCGATCTGAACCGATTTGGTGGAGCCGTAGGTGCGCTCCCCCATCTGCATCGTGCTGATGGGCAGCAGTCCCAGATCCAGCCGATGATCCGCCAGGCGATCCCGGATCTCGCTGCCCGAATAGAAGCGAAGCTTCACCCGAATATCGGTCTCCGAACGCAGGATGTTGACGGCGCTCACAACCTGGGCCAGCATACTCTGGGGCGGGGAGACCAGCAGCTCCTCGGCAACTCCCAGCTTGAGGGTGCACTCGGTCTGGGTGCCCTTGTAGCAGTGCAGAAACTCGATGGCGGTGTCCTCCGCGTCCAGCATGCTCTGGGCATAGGGCAGAAATGCCTCGCCAAATTCCGTCAGGGTCACGCTCTTGGTGTCCCGGATGAGCAGCTTCTTCCCCAGCTCCCCCTCCAGGGCGGAGATATATTTGCTGACCGAAGACTGGGACAGGAACATGGTCTCCGCGACCTTGGAAAAGTTCAAATATTTCGCCGTCATAACAAAAATTCGAACACTTTTTAACTCCATTTTTCCTTCACCGCCTTTCCCCTAATTATATATATACCCCGCGCAAAATTCAAGCGCAACTTTTGTTATATTTGTTTCCAAATGGTGCTTTCCATTTCTGAATAGTTTGATTTCTGGATTGGAATTTCACATTTCTTTGTCAGACTGATACACTAGTCTCAGCGATTTACAAAGCAAACTGTGTATTTTGCCAAGGAAGGATGAGGTAACATGATCAAATATCCCGCTCTGACGTCCCCCATCAAGGTCGGCAACGTGGTGCTCCGCAACCGCCTGATCGCCACCTGCGGCGGCCCTCACTTTGTCCAGGGGCAGGAATCCTGGCCCACCGAGGGCTTTATCACTCACTATGCCAACAAGGCCAAGGGCGGCGCGGCCGTGGTCACCTGCAAGGGCGCGTCCCCGGTGCTCAACGGCGACAACCCCCACTCCTCCATGCTGGACATCTACCAGGGGGGCAACCAGCACTATTTTGCCCAGATGGCCGACGCCGTGCGCTATTACGGCGCCATGCCCTCCATCCTGATTATGCCCGCCAGCGGCATCCTGGTGCACGGCATTGACGTCAGCGACGACCAATGGTGCGAATATGTGGAGGGCGACGGCTCCGTCTCCGTCCAGGGCAAGGCCGCCACCTACGATTACATCCAGCGCTGTTCCGACGACTACGCCCGGGAGGCCAAGATCGCCAAGAGCCTGGGCTTCGGCATGTGCTTTATGCACATGTCCTACCGTCTGATGCTGCCCGGCCGGTTCCTCTCCCCCTACTGCAACAAGCGCACCGACGAGTTCGGCGGCAGCGTGGAAAACCGGGTGCGGGTCACAAAGCTGATCTGCGCCAAGATCAAGGCCGAGTTCGGCAGCGATTTCCTGGTGGAGATCTCCTGCTCCGGTCATGAGCCGGAGCTGACCCCCGGCGTCACCCTGGACGACACCGTGGAGCTGGCCCGCATCATGCAGGGCTCCGCCGACATCATTCAGATCCGGGGCACCTGGATCGACCCCTCCCAGCCCACCTATCTCAACCCGGCGGAGGTCCCCCATCGGGAGGCCACCAGCTATGTGACCCACGCCTGCCACGAGCAGGGCATCACCACCAAGGTGACGCTGGTGGGCGGCGCCTACGACATCAACACCGCCGAGGATATCATTGCCTCCGGCGACGCCGACTTCATCGGCTCCGCCCGGGCCTGGATCACCAACGCCGACTGGGGCACCAAGGCCATGGAGGGCCGGGATGACGACGTCGTCCCCTGCCTGCGCTGCAACAAGTGCCATCAGGTCAAGCCGGGCGACTGGCTGAGCGTCTGCTCCGTCAACCCCACCTTCGGCATCGAGCACAAGGTGGAGCGCATGATCACCCCGCCCTCCGGCGAGAAGAAGATCGCCGTCATCGGCGGTGGCCCCGCCGGCATGGAGGCCGCCATCGTGTCCGCTGACCGGGGTTATTCCGTCACCCTGTACGAGGCGGAGTCCACCCTGGGCGGACAGCTGAACCAGGCGGAGGTCCCCTACATGAAGTGGACCATCAAGAACTTCAAGGACTATATGATCCGCCAGATCGGAAAGCGCAATATCCGGGTCTGTCTGAACACCCGGGTCACCCCCGGCATGCTGGAGCGCGAGAACTATGACGCCATTTTCGTCGCCGTAGGCGCCGATCCCAAGCGTCCCTCCATTCCCGGCGCGGAGCAGGCGCTGACCGCGGTGGACGCCCTCCGCGATCCCGGGCAGGTGACCGGCGATGTGGTGGTCATCGGCGGCGGCGAGGTCGGTGTGGAGACCGCGCTCCACCTGGCCAAGCTGGGCCACAAGGTCAAGGTACTGGAGATGCAGGACAAGCTGGCACCCGACGCCGTGCCCATCCACTTCTACTCCCTGTTCCGGCGGGAGTGGGAGGCCCAGCCCAACTTCAGCTTCGAGCTCAACGCCCGCTGCACCGGCATCTCCGACGGAATCGTGACCTATGTGGACGCCGACGGCGTACAGCGGGAGCTCCCGGCGGACACCGTCCTGCTGGCCGCCGGTATGACCAGCCGCTCCGACGAGGCAATGGCCCTGAACGGCATGTCCGGCAAGACCTTCCTCATTGGCGACTGCTATCGCCTGGGCAGCATCCAGACCGCCATGCGCGGCGCCTTCGGCATCGCCAACAGCCTGTAACATCCACCGACTCAGGAAAGGAGAATAACCATGGAACGCACAGTAGATCTCTGCATCGTCGGCGCGTCCGGCGGCGGCATGTCCGCGGCGATTGCCGCGCGGCAGCACGGAATCCAGTCCGTTCTGGTGCTGGAAAAGATGCCCTCTGTCGGCGGCTGCACCAAGATGAGCGCCGGCATGATGGCCATCGACTCCCCCACCCAGCGCCGCTTCGGCATCAAAATGGACGTCGATGAGGCCTTCAACGACCTGATGACCGTCCTGAACTGGCATTGCGACGCCAAGCTGGTCCGCAAGTGGCTGAAGGGCTCCGGCGAAAACATCGCATGGCTGGAGGATCTGGGCTTCCGGTACGACTTTGTCACCAGCGAGAGCGCGGACACCAACCAGTTCCGCAACACCCACCATCGGATCGGCAAGTGGAATCCTGAGACCGGCAAATGGGACATGGTGCCCCATGGCCCCAGCATCACCAAGTGCCTGAAGGACAACTGCGACAAGCTGGGGGTGGAGATCCTGCTGAAGACCCGGGCGAAGCACCTGCTGAAGGCCGGGGACGGCACCATCCACGGCGTCGAGGCGGAGGGCCCCGACGGTGCGCTGACCGTCCACGCCAAGGCGGTCATCCTGGCCACCGGCTCTATCTCCGCCAACCAGGAGCTGGTTCACCGCTTCTACAAGGGCAGCGAGTACGACAACATCCACATCATGGCCCAGGTGCCCCACAACACCGGCGACGGATTCCTGATGGCGGAGGAGGTCGGCGGCGTGGAGGGCGGCGTCGGCACCCTGTTTATCGGCCCCCACAACCACTTCCCCCACGCCAGCGAGACGGTGGGCATGTTTATGCGCCGTCCCCACCCCATCAAGATCAACCGCCTGGGCGAGCGGTTTGTGAACGAGGGCCTGCCCTACACCGAATTTGGCTGGATGCAGTGTGCCAACGTGGACACCCAGCCCGGCAAGGTGTGCTTCACCCTGATGGATCAGAAGTACATTGACACGGTGAAGCAGGGCAAGGAGTTCCTGCCGGAGCGGCGCGACACCGGAAGTATGCTGGATCAGCCGCCCATCATGTTCGGTATCCACGCCATCGACAAGGGCAAGAGCCCCGACACCTGGCGGGAGCGCATCGATCAGCACTTCCAGTACGAGGTGGAGCAGGGCCATGCAAAAATCTGCCAGACGCTGGAGGAGGTCGCCGCGTTTATCGGCTGCCCGGTGGAGCGGCTGCAGGAGACCATCGAGGCGTACAACGGCTTCTGCCACACCGGCTATGACGCCGAATTCCTGAAGCGCAAGGAGTTCCTCTTCCCCGTGGAGCAGGCCCCCTACTATGTGATCCGCGGCGAATCCGGCATCGACACCTGCCTGGGCGGCCTGAAGATCAACAATCATCAGCAGGTCGTCAACAAGGACGGCGACGCCATCCCCGGTCTCTACGCCGCCGGCGTCATGTGCTCCGGCTGGTTCAACGATCTCTACGCCTTCTTTGGCAGCGAGATGAGCTTCACCCTCTATTCCGGCCGGGCCGCCGCCGCAGAGGTCGCAGCGCTGCTGCATCAGGCCTGAGCCCTCCCGCAAAACACCTTCTCCCCGGGAGCGCCGCAGGCTCTAAGCCCCCGGATGCGCAAAATCTGTGCCGCATCAATTAAAAGAGCCGCCGCAGCTGAAGCTGCGGCGGCTCTTTTTATGCATTTGTGCTTCGATCCGAGCCTTCGCTCATCCCTCGATGGCGGGGCGGCCGTTGGCCTTCCGCAGCGCGTTGAACTCGGCCAGGAGCTTGGCGTTTGCCTCCTCCTCAGCGCGGCGCTTCTCCGCAGAGAGCTTGGCGACCCGTGCGGCCTCCTTGGCGGCGGCGTCGGCCTGCTTCTTCAGCTCGGCCTGATAGGCCTCCTCGCCCTCCTCCAGGCGGATCTTCTCCTCGGCGGAGATGTAGGCTCTGCCCTCGGCGGCGGCCGCCGCCTTCTGGTCGGCCACGATGGCGATGTGGTCCAGCTTGCCGTACTTCTCCACCCCCATCATGGTGAAGGTCAGGAAGATGATCAGATAGCACAGGGTCTCGCCCCCGATGAACACCCAGGGCATCGCCCCGCGCAGGGCGGTGTTGGTCTGGAGGGTGGAGACGTCATAGTTCACGCCGGACAGCACGGCGTTCAGCACGCCGGTGGCCAGGCCGGTCATACCGGCCATGATGGCGCCGTAGATGGTCATGGACAGGCCGTCGGTGCGCACGCCGTGGATGGCCTCCTGGTGGTCGAAGATGTCGGCCAGCAGGGCCAGGGACAGGTACATGGCCGGGGTGGAGCCCAGGGCCTTGATGACGAAGGAGATCACGACGATGATGAAGTTGGTGGGGAACAGCATACCCAGCACGCCGCCGGCGGTGGCCACCACCGCGCCGCACAGAATGGCCTTCCCCTTGCTGCCCAGCAGGTTGGCCAGGGGCAGGGAGATCACCATGCCCACGGCGGTGGGGACGGCACCGATGAAGGACAGGGTGCCCTGGAGCTGGCCGCCGTAGGCCACGGTGTAGTTGCCCAGGGAGTCGGCAAACATGGCGGTGCAGAAATAGTTCTGGGAGACGTTCTTGATCATGCCGCCGAACTGGTACAGGAAGAAGAACACCATCATGATGATCCAGTATTTGTCCTTCAGGCAGATCTTCGCCTGCTCCCTGATGGGCAGGGCCTTCTTGGCCTCCCCGCTCTCCCCGGCGGCCATGGACTCCTCGGTGACCCGCTCCCGGGTGAAGAAGTACTCGATCAGCGCGCCGACCAGGGTGATGATGATCAGGGCGATGACAAAGACCTTCCAGTGGTTGTAGCTGGCCTGGGCGTCGTAGATGGCGGCCCCGGTCTCGTCCACATAGTACTGCACGACGCCGGCATCGTTGGTGACGGGGGTGCCCGTTCCGCTCATGTCGTAGACAAAGAGCAGATTCAGGAAGAAGGGCAGGATCATGCTGCTCAGGCCCATGGCCGCCAGCGCCGTGGCGTTGGAGATGGTGGCCAGCAGGCTGCGATCCTTGCTGTTCCGGGTGGAGAGGCTCACCAGCGCCGCGTGGGGGGTGTAGTACATGGGATAGGCGAAGGCGAACCACAGGTTGTAGCCGATGGCGATGCAGATCAGCGCCCCGGTGTGCCACTCGGTGCTCGTCGCGTTATAGGGCGAGAACACGAACAGGAACAGCAGCGCCACCAGGCTGATGGGCACGCTGACCAGCAGCAGCGGCCGGGCCTTGCCCGCCTTGGAGCGGTTGTTGTCCATAAGTCTGCCCACCAGGATGTTGCCGATCACCACAAAGATCACGGAGATCACAGGCAGCCAGGTGAAGAAGGCGCTGGCCCAGGTGTTGATGTGCAGCACATCGGACATGTATTTGTTGAAGTAGTTGGCCAGCACCGAGTTGGCCAGCAGCGCCAGAGTCGGGCCCACCAGATAGCCGATGGCCCCCTCCGGGATCAGGGTCACATTGTTCTTCCGGATCAGGCTGGGGGGCAGCTTGTCAAAAATGCTCCCCTGTTTTGGGGTTTTTTCGCTCATTTGCGTTCCTCCTTTTTGCTCTCTCAAATCGTCAAGGCACCGGCTGACGGGATGCGGCTTCCCCATATGTCACGCTTCCCCGTCCCGGGCGCGCCGATCACTTCAGCTTCCAGATCAGATCTTTTACCAGCAGCTCCTCCTCCAGCTTCTCGGGGGTGGTGTCCGCGCCGATATGGACATACTCAATATCCATCATTCTGGCCCAGTCCCGCATCATGTCGGCGGTGACGTCGTAGGACAGAACCGTATGATGGGCACCTCCGGCGGTGATCCAGCACTCCACGCCGGTGGTCAGATCGGGCAGCGCCCGCCACATGACCCGGGCCACGGGCAGGTTGGGCATGGGCAGGATGGGTTTCACCGCCTCAATATCCTGCACGATCAGGCGGAGCCGCCCGCCCATATCGATCAGGGAGACGACAATGCCCTTCCCGGCCTTGCCCTCAAACACCACCCGGGCGGGATCCTTTTCGTTCATGCCGATGCCCAGGTGGTGGGTCTCAATGCGGGGCCTGTCGGCGGCCAGGCTGGGGCAGACCTCCAGCATGTGGGCGCCGAGGGAATACTCCTGCCCCTCCACCAGATGATAGGTGTAGTCCTCCATAAAGGCGCTGGCGCCGTTGCCGCCCTCGCCCATGGCCTTCAGAATGGCGGTCATGGCGCTGACCTTCCAGTCGCCCTCGCCGCCGTAGCCATAGCCCTGGGCCATCAGATGCTGGGAGGCCAGGCCGGGCAGCTGCTCCATGCCGTAGAGGTCCTGGAAGGTGTTGCTGAACGCCTTGCACCCCTCCCGATCCATCATCCGCTTCATGGCGATCTCCTCCTTCGCCTGGTAGCGGATGGCGGCGATGTTGTCGGTGGCGATGTCATAGCTGGCCTCGTATTCTGCCATCAGCGCGTCGATCTCCGCCTCGGTGACGGCGTCCATCTCCTTGACCAGGTCGCCCACGGCCCAGGTGTTGACCTGCCAGCCCAGCTTGATCTGAACCTCCACCTTGTCGCCCTCGGTGACGGCCACCTCCCGCATGTTGTCGCCAAAGCGCATGACCTTCATTTCCTTCGAGACGGCCACGCCGATGGCGGCGCGCATCCAGTCGGACAGGCGCTTCTGCACTTTTTCGTCCTTCCAGTACCCGGCGATCACCTTGCGGGGCAGCCGCAGCCGGGCCCCGATGAAGCCGTGCTCCCGGTCGCCGTGGGCAGCCTGGTTCAGGTTCATGAAGTCCATGTCGATCTCGTCCTTGGGGATCTCCCGGTTATACTGGGTGGCCAGATGGCAGTAGGGCTTTTGCAGACTGACCAGGCCGTTGATCCACATTTTGGACGGGCTGAAGGTGTGGCACCAGGTGACGATGCCGGCGCACTCGGGGCAATAGTTGGCCTCCCGGATGGTCTCGGCGATCTGGGCATTGGACTGCGCCGTCACCTTGTAGACCAGCGGATAGGGCAGCACCTCGCTCAGCGCCGCCGCCATCTCGGCGCTGCGCTCCGCCACGGTGTCCAGCACCTCCTGACCATACAGGTCCTGACTGCCGACAATAAACCAGAATTCACGTTTTTTCATGTTGATCCCTCCAGATGCAAAAATGTAGTTCCTATTCCCTGTTTCCAGGTCAGATGCGTTTCCGCATCTGACCTCTGTTCACATGGCTCATGCTTCCGTCTTCACCCGAATCAGGAATTTCAGCGTATAGTCCTGATTGGCACTGTATTGGAATTCCGGCATGATATTGGGGCCGCAGGCGCCGGTGCCGATGCCCTGCTGGAAGGCCTGGATGGTCACATAGGTGCCGGTGCGGACCTCGTCCTTGCGGTGCGCCATGGCGCACAGCGCCTTGTCCGTGTAGGGCTTGATGCCCAGCTCGAAGGGCCTGTCAACGGCCTCGAAGGTCACGGTGACGGCACCGTTGGAGACGCTGGCCACCGTGCAGTCCATGCGGTTGCCGCTCTCCTGGGGCCGGATGTTGGGCTCCGTCATGTCCGCCACCGTGCAGGTCACATCCTTGATGGGGAACTGATCCCTCATGTCGTTGTAGGACTCGCCGCAGCGGCCCACATAGCGCACCGCGTCAAAGACGGAGTCCAGCCGAAAGCTCTTGCCGAACCGGGGGATGATGCCCCTGCCGGAGTGGGGATGCAGGACGCTGGTGACCAGGATGCCGCCCTCCACGCCCTCATAGGTGTCGGTTACGGTGTATTTTCCCTTCTTGTTGGTCACCCGGGTGACCACGCGGCAGCCGTTGGCGGTGTTTTCCGTGGAGATCACCTGCTCGGTCTGCTCCTGGTAGGGCTGCATGACCTTGCGGAAGAACATGTCGGTATCGTTATCGGTGCCGGCGCGGTAGAGCAGGGTGCCCTGCTCGGCGGTGGTCATCACCGTCTGGCCACCCGCCTTGCAGACGAACGTCCCATCCACCACCTCGGCCCCCTCGGGCAGCGCCCGGGTGGCGGGGGCCGGCTGCACCTGCCGCGCCAGGACGATCTGTTCCTCGGCGACCACCTGGCCCGTTTTGGTATCAGTCGTCACGATGGTGACGATCCGGGTGCCGTCCACCGCAGCGCCGGGAGCGACCTGAATCGTCGCCTTCTCCAGCGGCTTCACGTCGGGGTTCACCGTCACGCTGCTGCCGTCGTTCCAGCGGAATTCCAGCCGGTAGCGCTCGCCCGCGGAAAAGGCGGTGGTGTTGAAAACCTCAAACGCATCCCCGGAAACATGGGAAACCCGGATGGGGCGGTAGATGAACTTCATGATCTTTGCGCCGGCGGAGGGGGTGCGGTCGGGATAGAAGAGACCGTCCACGCAGAAGTTGCCGTCATGCTCCCACTCCCCGTGGTCGCCGCCGTAAGTGTAGTTGCCGTCCTCGTGGAGGACGGCGTGATCCACCATCTCCCAGACGCAGCCGCCCATCAGACTGTCATAGCGGTAGATCTCCTGCCAGTAGGCCTCGGTATTGCCCGGGCCAACGCCCATGGCGTGGGCGTACTCGCACATGAAGTAGGGCCGGTCGTTGAGCCGCTTCTGCTTGCGGCACTTCTCCCCCACGTCGTGCACCATCTGCACGCTGGGGTACATCTCGCTGCCCACGTCGTATGCCTCCCGCTTGCAGTGGACGGCGCTCTCATAGTGCACGGGCAGGTCGGAGTGGGCCTTCAGATAGTCATACATGGCGTCGGTATTGTGGAAGCCGCCGGCCTCGTTGCCCAGACTCCACATGACGATGGCGGTGTTGCCGTGGATCTTGTCCCGCTGATACAGCCGGGTGATGCGATCCAAATAGTGCTTCTGCCATTTGGGGTCGTGGCTGATGGTGTTGTAGGTGGGGGGAATCTGATGGGACCAGGTGCCGTGGGTCTCCAGATCGTTCTCGTCCACGATGTAGACGCCCAGCTCGTCCGCCAGCTCCAGCCGCAGCGGATCGGGCGGATAGTGGGAGGTGCGGATCATATCGATGTTGAACGCCTTGCAGAGCAGCACATCCCGCTCGATCTCCTCCGGCGTCATGGTGTAACCGTTGATGGGGCTGGTGTCGTGGTGGTTGACGCCCTTGAACTTGATCTTTCTGCCGTTGAGCAGGAACACATCGCCGTCGATGGTGACGGTGCGGAAGCCGATTTTCTCCTTCACGCAGCCGGAGGCGGTCTCGTAATAGATGTTGTAGCGCACCGGAGCCTCGGCGTTCCACTCGGTGACAGCCAGATCGGAGAAGGTGACCTCCGCCGTCCTGTCCTTTGTTGCCACCGTGGCGGTTCTGGAGACGCCGGGGCCCTCCAGGGTGAAGGTGATCTCGGTGTCGGCCAGCGCTTCGGCCTTCAGGGTCAGAGCGTAGGTGTCGCCGGTCTTTTTCGTCCTGGCGTCGATGTCCCAGAGATCGGTGGGCTCGCTGACCCGCAGCAGCACATCCCGGAAGATGCCGTTGTTCTGGAACATGTCCTGCCGTTCCAGATAGCTGCCGTTGCACCAGCGGTGCACGACCACCACCAGCTCATTCTCCCCCGCCGTCAGCTTGCCGGACAGGTCAAACTCGGCGGTATTATGGGCCCCCTCGGAGTAGCCGACAAAGCTGCCGTTCAGGTACAGATCCATGCAGCTGGCCACGCCCAGGAAGGAGATGACGTAATGTTTCGACGGATCGTCAATCTCCAACGTGCGGCGATAGACACCCACGAAGTTATACTCCTCGCCGGGGTCTTTCCAGCGGGGACTGATCTTCTGATCCACCCCCATCCAGGTGAACACCCTGCCCACCTTCTCCGTCGTCGGGATCACAGGCGGCTTAAAGGGGAACTGATAACGGATGTTGACATAGAAGGGGCGGTCATAGCCCCGGAACTGCCAGCAGGAGGGCACGTCGATCCTGTCAAAGCTGACCGCGTCCGTGTCCAGCTCCGCGGGCAGCTCGGCGGGCCTGGGATAGAATTTGAAATCCCAGTCGCCGTTGAGGCACCTCACTTTGGAGGAGCCATAGCGCTTCTCCTTGGGCGCCGCCGCGTCCGCGCCGGATCTGTCGGGATAGGGGATGAAATAGCTGCGGGCGGGCAGCTTGTTCACCTCGAAAATGTCAAACGAATGATAGTTGCTGGTGTTGATCTGGTACTTCATTGTATCGCCTCCCGATTCTGCTATTATTTTCTTGTCATTTTTGGCCGAAGCCGCGGGACGGATCGCACGCAAGGCCGATGGCGGCCGCTGCGCAGGCCCCGATGTCCGAACCGGAGAATCCTCAGCGCGCAGATGCGCCGTCCTGCCCGCTCCTCATGGCTCCAGGGGTAAAATCAAAGTGCCGTATACCGACCAGAAATAGTCCGTCCGATAGGCGGACAGGGCGTCCGGCGGCACATAGACCCGGGCCGACGTCCCGTCCAGCAGACCCTGTCCCACCCGGCAGGCGGAGGGGGTGTCCTGCTCCATCACGATCCGTTCCAGCGCCGCGCAGGGAGCAAAGGCCCCGTCGGCAATGCTGCGGATATTCTGTTGGATCGCCACTTCCCTCAGCCGCTGGGCCTCGGAAAACGCCCCGGCGCCGATTGCGGTCACCCCTTGGCCGTCCCAGGCGGTGGGAACCAGCAGCACTTCCCGGTCCAGCCCCTGCGCGGTGAGGCCGGTAATGGTCAGCGCACCGTCCCGGGCCTCATAGGTAAAGCAGTCGCCGTCCCGGTTGTCCCCGGCCCCCAGCGCCGCCTCCGCCATGTCCGGCATCTCCGGCAGCGCGAGCTCTGTGGGACTGCTGTCCCCCAGCATGGCCTTCACCGCCCGGATCAGCGCCCGGGTATACACCGTCTTTCCGCTGGAATTGGGGTGGAAGTTGGTGTCGTAAAACCACCCCGGCGCTAAAATGAAGTCCCGCGGATTCCCTGCCAGCGGAATGCCCAGGGTCTCCTGCAAGGCGGCGTAAAAGGCGTCGATCTCCTCCGCCGTCCCCTCCACCGCCGCGGCGTTCATCGGGCAGAGGCCATACCAGAGGACGGCCCCCCGCGCCGCAACCGTGCGGGCGTAATCCCGTACCCGCCGGGCGAACTCCTCCGTCACCATATCTGGATCAAAGCGAATGGGGGTGTTGGCGTCGTACCCGCCGGGCATCTCGTTCCGGGCGCACAGGGCAGAGACCACATCCCCCCGCTCGTTGAAGGAGTCCCTGCGGTACACGCCCTGGGGCTGCGGGGGCCGCCCCTGGAGATAATAGGCAAATTTCTGTCCCGCAAACGCCGGGAACTCCCCCGCCAGCTGCGCCAGCTGATCCCTCGGCAGACTGGAGAGCAGACGGAACGCTCCGTCCAGCCCCTGCCACATCACCGCCGGGTCAAACCAGTCGGACAGGGTCTGCCTCTGCTGCTCCGGGATGAGGATCACAATGTCCCCCTCCCGGATATAGGGCTCCGAAAGATCCATCATCACCATGGTTCCCAGCGCGGCATACATCCCGAAGTTTACCACGGTATAGTCCCCCAGCTCCCGCTCCATCAGGAGGCTGTCCGCACCGAAGGCCACGCCGCTGCCCCCCACCAGCACAATGCGGGGGCCGGGGGTGTTCTCCAGCAGCTCCACCTTGTATTTCAGCTCGCCCATAAAGGTGTCCTCATACTGGGCGGGCAGGCCAAACCCCCACGCCAGCAGAACTGCGGGCATGGACAGGAGCAGCGCTAGCGTAATACAGATGATGGCGACTCGTTTTTTCATAGGTGTTAAAATTGAAAGTAGATAAAGGCGTTCTGTCCCCCGCCGGCCAGCTGGGCCAGCCAGGCGATGCCTATAGCGGTGACCGCGCAGAAAACGACCAGCGCAGAGGCAGGCCAGTCACGCCGCCGCTGCCCGTCCGTCAGCCGCTCCGCCAGGGGCAGGCACACCAGGGGCAGCGCCAGGGGCAGAACCTCCCCCAGCGTCACCGGTAAGCCGCCCCAGCCGGTAAAGATCCGGGACAGCAGGGTCGCCGCTTCCCCCAGGGAGGGCGCGCGGAAAAACAGCCAGGGAAAGCTGACCAGCAGGAAGGTGCGCACCC
>JAFVAS010000236.1 GCA_017480395.1 Oscillospiraceae bacterium
CCTTGCCGTGTCCGGCGGTGATGACATTCTCGTAATAGTATCCCGAGTTCCAGTTGTGGAAGGCCTCGTTGGCGTTGAGGGAGGAGAACATATCGGGGATCAGAATCCCCTTGGGACACTTGTTCTCCTCCACGCAGTAGCGGCAGGAGGTGCAGGGGACCAGATCAAGCTGCTTGAAGATGCCGCACACCTTTGCGACGGCGGCCATCTCCAGTTCGTCCAGGGGGCGGAAATCCCGCATGGCGCCGATGTTGTCGGTCATCTGGGCCATATCGCTCATGCCGGAGAGCACCATGGCCATGCTGGGGAAGCTGGCGGCAAAGCGGATGGCGTAGGAGGCGTTGGAGCCGCCGTGGAGCCCGCGCAGGATCTGATCCGCCTCGGCGGGGAGGTTGACCAGGCTTCCGCCCTTGACCGGCTCCATCACGATCACCGGCTTGTCGTGCTTCTCGCACACCTCGTACACCTTGTGGCTCTCGACGGAGACATCCTCGTAGTCCACATAGTTGAACTGGATCTGGACGATCTCGATCTCCGGGTGCTCGGTCAGGATCATGTCCAGCACCTCGGCCTTGTCGTGGAAGGATAAGCCCAGGTGGCGGATCAGCCCCTCCTCCTTGAAGCGGTACGCCGTCTCATAGGCCTTGCAGCGCTTGAATTTCTGATAGTTGTTCTTGTCCTGGGCGTGCATCAGGTAGAAGTCAAAGTACTCCACCCCGCACAGCGCCAGCTGCTGCTCAAAGAAGGGGCGGATATCCGCCTGCTTCTGGAAGTAGGGAGCGGTCAGCTTGTTGGTCAGCAGAAAGCGGCTGCGGTCATAGCGCCCGGCCACGCAGTCCCGGATCGCGGTCTCACTCTTGCCGCCGAGATAGCCGTGGGCGGTGTCGAAGTAGTTGAAGCCCGCGTCGAGGAAGGCGTCCGCCATGGCGCAAAACTGGGGGTAGTCCACCTCCTCACCGTTCATGGGCAGGCGCATGCAGCCGAAGCCAAAATTGCCGTGGATTTCCGAAAAGAATTTGTTGCGTTCCATGTCTACCTCCTTCTCATCTGGCGGAGACTTGCGCCTTCGCCCACTGCTCGACGGTTCCGCCCGCCTTGGCCGCCTCCGCGCCGTGGACGGCCAGGCCCTTACCAAAGCTGGCACCCTTGCACAGCTTGCGCAGGTCGCGCTCGCAGTGGCCGAGGCCGCTGCCCTCGTGGGTCATCAGGGGCATGACCTTCTTGCCGGTAAAGTCCAGCGCCTCCAGCTGCGTGAAGATCGCGCAGGGGAAGGTGCCCCACCAGCAGGGGGAGCAGACGAAGATGATGTCATAGCCGGAGAGGTCGGTGAGCATCTCCTTCAGCTCCGGCCGTGCGCCGCGCCTCAGCTCGGCCTGGGCCTCCTCTGTGCAGGTCATGTAGTCGGAGGAATAGGGCTTGACGGTGTCAACCTCAAACAGATCGCCGCCCACCGCCGCCTGGATATACTCCGCGCAGATCTCGGTGTTGCCCTTGGTCAGCTCCGCAATGGCCCCGTTGACATAGTTCTGTCCCCTGCGGGAATAGTAGATGCACACATTCGCCATGGTCTTCCCTCCATTTTCTAGCTTGCAGTCGGTTCATGATACAGATTGATTATACCATAGGATCGCCTGCGGCTCAACGGAGAGATGCAAATTCTGCGGCAGATTCCGCCCGATCAGGAGGCCATCTCCATCTCCTCCAGCTCCTCCTCCGCCTCGTGGACGGTGTCCGCGGAGAACAGAAACTCTCCGCCCTTGGTGTAGACCTCCACATGACCATAAACATACCGAATTTCCATGAGAACTGCCTCCTTGTTGTTTGATGATCCCATCTTAACAGAGAGACTGTCCCATAAATCGGACAATACCCGGCGGCACAAAAAAACCGGCCGTCCTCCGACGACCGGTCGATTTGCTTTTTTGCCTGATTACTGGATCAGCACCAGCACGAGGGTCAGCACCATGAAGGTGATGGCGACCCACTTGGTCCAGCGGGCCAGCTTGGCATCCCAGCTCTTGGCCTTGTTCTTGGACAGGAAGGTGTCCATGCCGCCGCCGACGGCACCCGCGATGCCGGCGCTCTTGCCGGACTGGAGCAGCACCACAAGAATCAGAAACAGGGAGGCCAGAACCTCGATAATGGTCAGGATCAATCTAACGACAGCCATTGTTCATTTCTCCTTTGTCACGCCCGACGGGCGGTCATCTCTAAAAGCAACAGTTATCTTATCACAGAATGCGCCCGATTGCAAGGATTATTTTCGTTTTTCCCCGGGATGGGCAGCAGCCAGAGGGAGGGGATGTTGACCAGCACCAGCAGCCCGTTGAACAGGTCGGCCCCGGCCAGGGCGCTCTGGGCGGGAAAAAGGCAGCCGACGGCGGCCACGGAGGAAAAGATCACCCGGTAGGCGCGGCTGCCGCTCCAGCTGCCCAGCAGCCAGGCCAGCGCCTGCTCCCCCTGGAAGGCCAGGCCGGGCAGGGTGGAAAAGGCGAACAGGATCAGGCACACCCCCACAAGCGGCGGGCCCCAGCGCCCCAGCCCGGCACGGTAGGCCGCCATGGTCAGGGCGACGCCGGTCAGGCCGGAGTCCAGCGACCCGGAGACCAGGATGCTCAGGGCGGTGACGGTGCAGATGACTCCGGTGTCCCAGAGGTTGGCGCTGGCGCTGACCAACCCCTGATGCCGCGGCGAGGCGGAGGTCTGGGCGGCGGAGAAGGCGGCACTCCCCGTCCCCGCGTCGTTGGAGAAGCAGCCCCGGGTGACGCCGACGCGCACCATGTGTCCAAAGGCGCCGGCTCCGGCGCTGCGCAGATCGAAGGCGCTGCGCAGCAGCGCGGCCAGGGCTGGCGCGATCTGACCGGGGTGGTTCCACAGCACCGCCGCCCCGCCCAGCAGATAGAGCCCGCACATCAACGGCACGAGCAGGGTGCTCAGCCGCGCCACGGCACCCACCCCGCCGGAGAGGACGGCCAGCAGCGCCCCGGCCAGGATCAGGCCCGTCCAGAGGGGTGGAACGGCGGCCAGCTCCCGGGCGGCGGAGGCGATGGCGCTGCTCTGGGCCAGGGGCCCGGCGCTCAGCGTGTAGCCCACCATCAGCAGGGCGTAGACCTGCCCCATCGGACGGCTCAGCCGGGACAGGGTGAGCATGGGCCCGCCCAGGACTTTGCCCTCCAGCCCACGGCGTGAGGTGACGGCCAGGGCGCACTCGGCATATTTGACGGCGCATCCCACGGCGGCGGAGATCCACATCCAGACCAACGCCCCCGGCCCTCCGGTGGTCAGGGCGACGGCGGTTCCGGCGATGTTCCCGGTGCCCACGGTGGTGGCAAGGGCGGTGCAGAGGCATTGAACCGGGCGGATCCCCCCGCGCCGGGCC
>JAFVAS010000237.1 GCA_017480395.1 Oscillospiraceae bacterium
CTCGGTGTCGCCGCCGAAGAGAATGACGCCGATGCTGTCCCGGCGCACGTCCTGCACCATGCCCTTGATCCCGGAGTCAAACTGGACGATCTCGCCGTAGGCGGCGTGGTCGATGCCGTCGATGGTGGCGATGCCGTCGCCCACGGTCATGACGACGCCGACCTCCTTGTTCTCCGCCTCCAGGTCAAAGTTCTCCACCTCGGCGCGGAGGATGGAGATGATGCTCTCGGCGCTGGCGGAGCGCACCCGCTCCAGCCGCTGCTGAAGCTGGTTCATGCGGCCCTGGGCGCTCCAGTCGTACTCCATGTTGCCGATGGTCAGCTTGAAGCCGTTGACCAGGCTCTGGTCCTCCACGCTGCGGAAGGCGATGTTGGCATTGGGATAGCGGTCGAGCACAAAGCGGCGGATGCCCCGCAGCTGCTCGTCGGTGGGCGGCGTCACATAGCGCAGGGTGACGGACAGGCTCCCGCTGTTCTCCCGCTCGATGTCCTCATAGGCGGCGACGGTGTCCCGAAAGAGGCCGACGTCGGCGTTGGTGACCATGTCCTTGATGAAGGGACGGATGACCTGGGGGAAGACCCGGTCGATGATGTCGAACTTCTGCTCCAGGGTGATGATGGGCGAGGAGAGCTGCAAGCTGAGGTCGGGCACGTCGTCAAAGATGTCCCGGGAATCCAGCAGCACCGGCTTTGGAATCCCAAGGGCGATGCAGTCCCGGGCGTATTGCTTGGCGGTTTTACTCATCTTTGTCGTCCCCGGCTTTCTCCAGGAAGGCGTCGTACAGCTCGCTGTCGCCGGTCCGGCCCACCTGGACGCCCACCATCTTCGCGGTGGCGGCCACGATGATGTCGGTGATCTCGCTCTGGGCGGAGCGGAGGATGGCCTCCTTCTCGCTCTGGGCCTGCGCCTGGGCGGAGCGGAGGATGGACGTGGCCTGGGACCTGGCGTCGCTGATGATCTGTGCGCTCTCCTCGTGGGCGGCCTGGGACGCGGCCTCCAGGGCAGCCTCCCGCTCCTCGTCGATGTGGGCCAGCTTGGCCTGGTGCTCCTGCACCAGGGCCTCCGCCTGGGTCTTGGCCTCGGCGGCGGCGGTGTAGTCCTGCTCCACCTGGGCCTGGCGCTCATCCAGGATCTTGTGGATGGGCTTCCAGAGGAAAATACGGACGGCGAGGCAGAGAACCAGCACATTGACGACGGTAAACAGAAGATTAATGTCGATACGAAGCATGATTGGTTACCTGCTTTCTATTATTCTTAAAAACGCGGCGCTCAGCCCATGAAGATCAGCAGCAGGCCGATGACGAAGCCGTAGATGGCGGTGGCCTCGGCCAGGGCGCAGCCCAGGATCAGGATGGAGTTGATCTTGCCGGAGGCCTCGGGCTGACGGGCGATGGCGTCGCAGGCGTGGCCGGTGGCGAGGCCGATGCTGACACCGGCACCCAGGCAGGCAAGGGCAGCGATGCCCGCACCAATAGCAGAAAGACTCATAATGAATTCTCCTTTTTATTCTATAAAGTGGATGAAACGGATGGGGTTTATTTCTCGGCGATCTCTGTGGCCTCGCTGATATAGCGGCCGGTCAGGCAGACGAAGACGTAGGCCTGGAGCAGACCGTCAAAGAGGTCAAAATAGAGGCTGAACACGGCGGGGACAAACACCTTGGTGACGGTGTTCAGCAGCTCCATGATGACGAAGGCGCCCAGCACGTTGCCGAACAGACGCATGCACAGGGACAGCGGCCGGGTGATGAGGTCCAGGATGTTGAAGGGCAGCACCACCGGCACCGGCTCGATAAAGGAGTGGAGCCAGCCCTTGGCGGTGCGGGCGCGGATGCTGGCCACCTGCACCAGAATGATGCTCATCACGGCCAGCGAGGCGGTGACCACCAGGGACTTGGTGGGGGGCTTAAACCCAAAGATGCCGATGATATTGCTCAGGCCGATATACAGCAGCACGGTGAACAGGTAGAGGGCATAGGGCCTGCCGCCCTCGCCGGTGAAGCCGACGATCATGGTCTCCAGCTTGGTGACGATGAATTCCGCCGCCGCCTGCCGCCGGGAGATGTTCCGGACCTTCAGGTTGGAGCCCAGGATGATGCACAGCAGGATGATGACCGCCATGACGATCCAGGAGACCACCGTGGACTCGGAGATTCCGATGCCCTTTCCGATGGGAATGGTGAACACGGTGTTATCCAGCATTTCCTCCTGCAGGAGTTCTGACAGTTTTTCCATGGTAGGATGAAGTTCACTTCCTTTCTACTCTGCCGCCATGCCGGACAGAGCTGCCCGGCATGGAAGCTGGCCTTATTTGCGCTTCCGATTGCGGAAGACGATGAGGGCCATGCCGCAGACAAAGGCCACGACGGTAATGCCCACCACAGCGAGGATCGCGGCGGCCCTGAGGCCGGTCAACCTCCAGATCAGCGCCGCCGTCAGGATACCCAGGCCATTGCCGCCGCAGATGATCAGCACCACCAGCATGACGAACAGCAGCTTGTTGGGATCCTGCGCAGGAGCGGGATCGGGCAGAGGGGCTTCGGTTTTCTCGTCCATATCGATTCCTCCTGCTCTGGCATGTCCATGGAACACGGGCATACACATATTAAATATATTTTATTCTTTTGCACAAAAAAGTCAAATGCAAATTGTACAAAATACGGCGACAACTTGCTCCAATTTGCGTTTAAATGTGCGAGAGCCCGCCGGACAGCGGGGGCAGCCGCCGTTTTCGCGCCCCTCCCCTTTCGATTTTTTATCGAATTATAATCCAAAGCCCCTTTCCAGCAGGGAAAAATTCCTGTATAATAGACGGCATACGAGAACATTGCGAGAGGAAGTGCATCATGGCCAACCAGACCGATCTGACCCAGGGAGGCGTCCGGCGTCAGCTGATTCGCTACGCCCTCCCCGTCATCGCCACCACGGTGATGCAGACGGTCTACTCCCTGGTGGATCTGTTGGTGGTCAGCCGTCTCCTGGGCACCGCCGGAGCCTCCGGCGTCTCCAACAGCACCCAGATCACCCTGATGCTCACCAACGTGGCGGTGGGGCTCTCCAACGGCGGGAACATCCTGGTCAGCCAGTATTTCGGCGCCAAGGACCGCGCCAACCGGGAGAAGGTCACCGGCACCTTCCTCACCCTCTTCGCCCTGGTCGGCCTGGGGATGAGTGCGCTGTGCTTCGCCTTTGCCGTGCCCATGCTCCGGCTCATCAAGGCCCCCGCCATGGCAGAGGCCACCGCCTATCTCCGCACCGCCGCCTTCGGCATGGTCTTCGTCGCCCTGTATAACTGCCTGGCCTCGGTGCTCCGGGCGGTGGGCAACTCCAAACGGCCCATGCGTATCATCCTATTCACCTGCATCTTCAACCTGGCCCTCGACCTGCTCTTTGTCGGGCCCCTGGGGCTGGGCACCGCCGGGGCGGCGCTGGCGACGGTGCTCTCCCAGGCGCTGTCCTTCGTCCTCGCCCTGCTCTATCTGCTGCGCAACCGGGACATCTTCTCCTTCGACCCCTCCCTGCTGCGCCCGGACGGGGCCATCGTCGCCCGTATCCTCAAGCTGGGCATCCCCAACGCCGTCCAGATGCTGGTGGCCAGCATCAGCTGGCTGACTGTCGCCTTCCTCATCAACGGCCACGGCGTGAACTACTCCGCCGCCTCCGCCTACGCGGGAAAGGTCAAGGATCTGTCCAGCATGTTCATCATCGCCCTGAGCAACGCCGCGGCAGTGATGATCGCCCAGACGCTGGGGGCGGGCCTCTATGACCGGGCGCTGGCTGTGCTGCGGGAGGCGCTGAAGCTCTCGCTGCTGATCTCGGCGGTGCTGGTGGTGCTCATCGAGCTGACCGCCCCCTATCTGGCGTCGGCCTTTACCGATGACGCCGCCGTCATCGCCATCACCGCGCTGAACATCCGCATCGAGATCCTGGGCCAGATGTTCTACGCCATCTTCCTGATCTATCACTCGTTGATGATTTGGGCAGGAGACACCTATATGGTGCTCCTCTCCTCCTTCGTCAACTGCATTCTCTTCCGGGTGCCGGTGTGCAGCATCGCCAACGCCCTCTTCGGCGTGGTGGGCGTCTTTGTCGCCTGCGCCATCGCCCCGGCCAGCTCCATCGTCGTCGGCTGGCTCTACACCCGCAGCAACCATTGGCGGCGCTCCATCGCCCGCTAGAACTCATCGTTTCGGAGGCTTTCCTATGGCTTCATATAACAACTCCGGTAAGAATAAGATTCCCTGGTGGCTGGTCATCGGCAGCTTTTGCATCGGACTCTGGCCGCTGGGCATCGTGCTGCTGATCCTGCGGCTGACCCAGGAGAGCAACACCTCCAGCCGCTCCCAGGGGGAAGATCCCTTTGAGGCCGCCGCCCGCCGGGCGGAGCGCTATGCCAACGAGGTGAAGGACGGCTTCTCCGACGCCGCCCGCTCCATCCGCAGCGAGGCCCGCACCTTCCGGGAGAATCGGGGGGCGGACAAGGTTCGGCAGGCGGAGAAGGCCAAGTGGACCGAGCAGATGCGCCGCTCCCAGAACCCGCAGCAGGCCAATGCGCAAAGCGCCCAGACCGCCCAGCCCCAGAACCCCAAGCCTCAGAGCGCCCAGAGCGCCCCGGTCAAAAAATCCGGCTCCAAGCTGGCGGAGCGGCTGCGCAAGCTCAAGACCGGCAAGTGGCCCACCATCATCGGCGGCGCCATTATGGGCGTCTTCGGCTTCGCCACCGTCATGACGCTGGTGGAGAACATCAGCTATATGAGCTACGAGCCCTTCTGGCTGCTGGAGGAGGTGCTGCCCCTGTTCATCTTCATCGGCATCGGCGCGGGCATCTTCACCTTTGGCCGCATCCGCAACCGCCAGAGCAAAAAGTTCCGCCGCTATCTGAGCCTGATCGGCGACCAGCAGCAGATCTCCATCCCCGCCCTGGCCGCCGCCTATCCCGCCTCGGTCTCCTCCGCCCTGAATACGGTGGAGGCTATGATCTCCGACGGCCTGCTGGGTGATGCGGCCTATATCGACTACGGCCGCAAAATGCTGATTCTGGACGGCTCCGGCGTGCGCGAGGAGGAGCCGGTGCGGGAGCGGGTCGCCCCCGAGACCGACGTGGGCGAGGAAAACGCATGGCTGCGCCAGATCCGGGAGGTCAACGACGCCATCCAGCACCCGGAGCTCTCCCGCAAGATCGACCGCATCGAGGAGATCACCCAGCGCATCCTGGAATTCCAGAAGGAGCACCCGGACAAGGCCCCGGAGCTGCGCCGCTTCCTGAACTACTACCTGCCCACCACCCTGAAGATTCTCTCCTCCTATGCGGAGCTGGAGCGTCAGGGCGTGGAGGGCGAGAATATCGCCGCCACCAAAAAGCGGATCGAGGGCATGATGGACATGGTGGTGGAGGGCTTCGAGCGGCAGCTGGACAAGCTCTTCGCCGGAGATATGATGGATATCGCCTCCGATATCACCGTCATGGAGCAGATGATGCGCGGCGACGGCCTCTTCCAGGACGACGACCACCAGATCGGCGGACATTGACAAACGCGCACACAGATAGAGAAATAAAGAGAGAAATAAAGAGAATAGAGCGAGGCGTTTGATATGCGGCACCTGTTTATCATCAACCCCGCGGCGGGAAAGCACATGAAGGTGGACGCCCTGCGGCAGCAGATCAGCGATCTGATGCGCCGGAGGGACGAGGCCTGGACCATCGAACTGACCGAGGCCCCCGGCCATGCCGAGGCCCTGGCCCGCCAGGCGGCGGACGCCCCGGAGGACGGCCTGCGGGTCTACGCCCTGGGGGGCGACGGCACCCTCAACGAGGTGGTCAACGGCGTGGCGGGCCGGCCGAACGTGGCGGTGGGCTGCTGCCCCCTCGGCTCCGGCAACGACTTCATCAAGCTGTTCAACGTCGGGCGGGAGCGCTTCCGCGACCTGGCCGCCCTGGTGGATGCCGGGGAGCGGGAGGTGGATCTGATCCGCTGCAACGACCGCTACTCCATCAACATCTGCTCCGTAGGCTTTGATGCCCGGATCGGGCTGGAGCAGGCGGAATACAAAAAGCTGCCTCTGGTCACCGGCAAGGGGGCCTACCTCATCAGCCTGGTGGTCAACACCGTCAAGGGCATCCACCGCCCCTACCGGCTGGAGCTGGACGGGGAGCCGATGGAGGGCGACTACACCCTCATCGCCGCCTGCAACGGGCGCTGGTACGGCGGCAGCTTCAATCCCGCTCCGGACGCCCTCCCCGACGACGGCCTGCTCGACTTCATCATCGTGGAGGGGGTCAGCCGCCTGACCGTGGCCAACCTGGTGCTCAAATACGCCAAGGGCCGGGGAAAGGAGTTCCCCGACCTCATCCACATGCGCCGGGGCAGGTGCCTCAAGGTGTGGTGCGACCGCAGCAGCATGGTCAACGTGGACGGCGAGCGGCTGGACGCGGATTCGCTCTCCTTCTCCGTGTCTGCTAATCGCCTGCGGCTGCTGGTGCCCTCCGGCGCGCATTGGTGATTTGGAAAGTGAGAAAACGGGAGATATTCCGAGAATATCAAAGAAATTCAAAGAATATCTGTGCTCTTTTTCCTTTCAACGCCGAAATTAACAGAATATTCACAAAACAAGACTTGCTATTTGGCAGGTCTTGTTTTATTATTATAGTCGCGGTTGGCACTCTGGATTATTGAGTGCTAAACCGCCCGAGCTTTGTGAAACATGCATCTTTTATATAAGGAGGAACCAGAACATGAAACTCAACCCTTTGTCTGACCGCGTGGTCATCAAGCAGGTGGAGGCGGAGGAGGTCACCAAGGGTGGCATCATCCTGACCGGCGCCGCCAAGGAAAAGCCCGAGATGTACACCGTCGTCGCCGTCGGCCCCGGCGGCTTCGTCAACGGCGAGAAGGTGGAGATGACCGTCAAGGTCGGCGACACCGTCATCACCGGCAAATATTCCGGCACCAACGTCAAGATCGACGGCGAGGAGCTCACCATCGTCCGCCAGGACGACATTCTCGCGGTCGTCTCCGAATAACCCATCTGCAGGAGGTAATTTACTATGTCCAAACTGATTTGCTACGGCGAGGAAGCTCGCTCCGCCCTGGTCCGCGGCGTGGACCAGCTGGCCGATACCGTCAAGATCACCATGGGCCCCAAGGGCCGCAACGTGGTGCTGGGCAAGACCTATGGTTCCCCCCTCATCACCAACGACGGCGTGACCATCGCCAAGGAGATCGATCTGGAGGATCCCTTTGAGAACATTGGCGCTCAGCTGGTCAAGGAGGTCGCCACCAAGACCAACGACGTGGCCGGCGACGGCACCACCACCGCCACCCTGCTGACCCAGGCCATCGTCCGGGAGGGCCTGAAGAACCTGGCCGCCGGCGCCAACCCCATGATCATGAAG
>JAFVAS010000238.1 GCA_017480395.1 Oscillospiraceae bacterium
GCGCTGCTGCTCACCGCCTGCGGCCAGACGGAGGAGGCTGCAACCGCCTCCGCTCCAGTCGTCGACAAGGGGATTTCCTGGACGGCTATGGAGCCCACCGGGGCGATGGAGCTGGATTATGCCGACCAGTTTTCGGTGGAATATTATGGCGACTACGCCCTGATTTCGATTGTGGGAGACCCGGAGCGCTATCTGCTCATCCCCGAGGGGGCGGAGATCCCCGCCGATCTGGAAGCGGATATCGTCCCCCTGTGCCAGCCCCTGACCAACCTCTATCTGGTGGCCTCCGGCGCCATGGACATGTTCCTGCGCGCCGACGCCCTGGACAGCGTCCGCTTTGTCGGACTCCAGCCGGAGGACTGGCATCTGCCCGGGGTGCGGGAGGCCATGGAGGCGGAGGAGCTGATCTACGCCGGAAAATACTCCGCCCCGGACTATGAGCGCATCTGCGCCGAGGGGTGCTCTCTGGCCATTGAGAACACCATGATCTATCACTCCCCGGAGGTGCGGGAGGAGCTGGAGCGGCTGGGCATTCCGGTGCTGGTGGAGCACTCCAGCTATGAGGCCGCCCCCCAGGGGCGCATGGAGTGGGCCAAGCTCTATGGCCTGCTGACCGGCCATCTGGAGGAGGCCGCGGCGGCCTACGATGACCAGGCCGCCCGCTTTGCCGCCCTGGCGGATGCCGGCCCCACGGGACAGAGCGTCGCCTTCTTCTATGTGAATACCAACGGCGCGGCGGTGGTGCGCAAGGCCTCCGACTATGTCCCGGCCATGATCGTCCTGGCGGGGGGCAGCTATTGCTTCCCGGAGCTGGGGGCGGGGGAGGCATCCCGCTCCAGCTCCGCCACCATCCAGATGGAGGAATTCTATCTGGCGGCCAAGGACGCGGATTTTATCATCTACAACACCAACATTGACGGAGAGCTGGAGACGCTGGATGACTTCCTGGCCCTCAACGAGCTCTTCACCAACCTGAAGGCGGTGCGGGACGGACACGTCTACTGCACCGGTGCCAACCTCTATCAAGCCTCTATGGCCCTGGGCGACGTGGTGTCTGACCTGCACCACATGCTGCTGGGGGAGGACGGCGAACTGACCTATCTGTTCAAATTGGAGTGACCATGAAACACACCCGCTATCTTCTCGTCGCTGCGCTGCTGGTGGCGCTGCTGCTGGCCTTTCTGGCCCTGAACATCTGCATCGGCAGCGTGAATGTGCCCCTGTCCGACTGTCTGGCCATCTTGACCGGGCGGGATCGGGACAGCACCTTTGCCGACATCGTGCTCCGACTGCGCCTGCCCCGGGCGCTGGCGGCGCTGCTGCTGGGGGGCGCGCTGGCGCTGGCGGGCTATCTGCTCCAGACCTTTTTCCACAACCCCATCGCCGGGCCCTTCATTCTGGGCATCTCCTCCGGGGCCAAGCTGGTGGTGGCCCTGGTCATGGTGTTCTCCCTGGGGATCGGGAGCTATCTGACCAGCTTTGGCATGATCGCCGCCGCCTTTGTGGGGGCCATGCTGTCCATGGGCTTTGTGCTGCTGATGGCCCACCTGGTGGATCGCATGTCGATTCTGGTCGTCAGCGGCGTCATGATCGGCTATATCTGCTCCGCCCTGACGGATTTTGTGGTGGTCTTCGCCGACGAGGCGGACTATGTGAACCTGCACAACTGGTCCAAGGGGAGCTTTTCCGGCATCTCCTGGGGCAATGTGGCGGTGATGGCGGTGGTGGTGCTGGCGTCGCTGTGGGCGGTGTTTCTGCTCTCCAAGCCCATCAGCGCCTTCCAGATGGGGGAGGCCTACGCCCGGAGCGTGGGGGTCAACCTGCCCCTGTTCCGGGCGGCCCTGGGGGTGCTGTCCAGCATTCTGGCCGCCTGCGTCACCGCCTTTGCCGGGCCGGTGTCCTTTGTGGGCATCGCGGTGCCCCATCTGGTCAGGCAGCTGCTGCGCTCCGCAAAGCCCCTTGTCCTGATCCCGGCCTGTTTTTTGGGGGGCGGGGTCTTCTGCCTCTTCTGTGATCTGCTGGCGCGGATGCTCTTTGCTCCGGTGGAGCTGAGCATCAGCACCGTCACCGCCGTGTTCGGCGCGCCGGTGGTGATCTGGATCCTCATCCGCCGCAGGCAGGGGAGGGACTGAGATGAAGCATCCGAGCTATGAGACCCGCGATTTGACCGTGGGCTACGATCACACGCCGCTGATCCGGGACATCTGCCTCTCGCTGGAGCGGGGGGAGATTCTGGCGCTGATCGGCCCCAACGGGGCGGGGAAGACCACAATTTTGAAATCAATCACCCGGCAGCTCGCCCCCCTGGGGGGGAGCGTCTGGCTGGATGGGAAGGATCTGTCCGCCGTCAGCGGCGGCGCGCTGGCAAAGACCATGGCGGTGGTGCTGACGGAGCGGGTGCGCGGGGAGCTGATGACCTGCGAGGATGTGGTGGCCACCGGTCGCTACCCCTACACGGGAAGGTTTGGCCTGCTCTCGGAGGCCGACCGGCGCAAGGTGCGGGAGGCCATGGAGCTGGTGCACATTGACGCCCTGGCCGATCGGGATTTTGCCCAGATCAGCGACGGCCAGCGGCAGCGGGTCCTGCTGGCCCGGGCGCTGGCCCAGGAGCCGGAGCTGCTGGTGCTGGACGAGCCCACGTCCTATCTGGACGTGCGCTATAAAATGGAGTTTCTCTCGGTGGTGCAGCGTCTCGCCCGGGAGCGGGGACTGAGCGTGGTCATGTCCCTCCACGAGGTGGAGCTGGCCCAGCGCATTGCCGACCGGGTCGCCTGCGTCAAGGGGGATCGGCTGGAGCGGTTCGGCACGCCGGAGGAGATTTTTGTCCCCGGATATCTGGCCTCCCTCTACGATCTGACGGAGGGTTCCTTCGACCCCTGCACCGGAACGCTGGAGCTGGAGGCCCCGCCGGGGGAGCCCCGGGTGTTCGTCCTCTGCGGCGCGGGCACCGGGGCGCAGCTGCTGCGTCGGCTGCAGCGCAGGGGCGTCCCCTTCGCCGCCGGAATCCTCTGGGAGAACGATCTGGACTACCCCGTCGCCCGGGCCCTGGGGGCGGAGGTTGTCAGCGTAAAACCCTTTACAGCGATTGAAACAACCGATCTGCAACGGGCCAAGGCCCTCATTGACCGCTGCGATCGCTTTGTCTCCACACTCCCGGAGGGAGAGATGACGGGCTGGGCCGCGCCGCTGCGGGAGCTGGTGCGGTTTGCCGGAGAGGCGGGGAAGAACAGCGATGGCCTTTGAACACTATATCTATTCTGGCGGGAAGAAGCTGCGCTGCGGCTTCACCACCGGAACCTGCGCCGCTCTGGCCGCCTCGGGTTGTGCCCGGCGGCTGCTCACCGGCGCATGGCCGGAGACGGTCTCCATCCTCACCCCCAAGGGGCTGCGGGTGGAGGTGCCCCTGGAGGCGTGCCGCATGGAGGGCGAGTGGGCGGTGTGCGGCGTCCGCAAGGACGCGGGAGACGACATTGACCGCACCGCCGACGCCCTGATCTGCGCCGCCCTGCGTCCCAGGGCGGACGGCGAAATCACCATTGACGGCGGCCCCGGCGTAGGCCGGGTGACCAAGCCGGGCCTGGATCAGCCGGTGGGGGCGGCGGCCATCAACTCCGTCCCGCGGCAGATGATCGCCCGGGCGGTGGCGGAGGTGCGGGACGCCGTGGAGGACAGCGGCGGCTTCGAGATCGTGATCTCCGTCCCGGAGGGGGAGCGGATTGCCGCCCAGACCTTCAACCCCGAGCTGGGGATTGTGGGCGGCATTTCGATCCTGGGTACCTCCGGCATCGTGGAGCCCATGAGCGTCCAGGCGCTGGTGGACACCATCGCCCTGGAGCTGCGCTCCCAGGCCCACCAGGGGCACCGCAGGGTCATCCTGACCCCGGGCAGCTATGGCCTGGACTACCTGCGGGGCATCGGGCTGGATCGGCTGGGGGTGCCGGTGGTGAAGTGCTCCAACTTCATCGGCGACGCCCTGGATGAGGCCATGGCCCAGGGGTTTGAAGCCGTGCTGCTGATCGGCCATGCGGGGAAGCTGTCTAAGCTGGCGGGGGGAATCATGAACACCCACAGCCGGGTGGCGGACTGCCGCACCGAGCTGATCTGCGCCCATGCCGCCGTCTGCGGGGCGGATCAGGATACCTGCCGCCGCCTGCTGGAAGCGTCCACCATCGACGCCTGTATTGAGATTCTGGACGAACAGGCCCTGCGGGAGCCGGTTTTTACGCGCCTGACCCAGGCGGTGGAGCATCATCTGCTGCGCCGGGCGGCGGGGGCCTATCAGGTGGGGGCAATCCTGTTTTCCAACCGATTTGGCCCGCTGGGAGAGACCCAGGGAGCAAAGGAGATCATTGCGCAATGGAAGAGAGAATCGGAACCTTCTATGCCGTCAGCGTCGGCCCCGGGGACCCGGAGCTGCTGACCCAAAGGGCGGTCAAAACATTGGAGCGCTGCCCCGTGGTCGCCGCGCCGCGCACGGGGGACAGGATGCTGGCGCGGGAGATCGCAAGCCAGGCGGCAGCGCTGGGGGACAAGACCCTGCTGCCTCTGGATTTCTCCATGGCCCGGAATCCCCGGGTGCGGGAGGAGGAGCATCGGGCGGCGGCAAACGCCGTGAAGGAAATCCTCCTGACGGGGATGGATGTGGCCATGGTCGTGCTGGGGGATGCCTCCATCTACGCCAGCTCCGGCTATCTGACGGAGCAGCTGGCCACCGAGGGCTTTGACTGCCAGATAATCCCCGGGGTGCCCAGCTTCTGTGCGGCTGCGGCGGCGCTGGGCGTTCCCCTTGCGCGGGAGGGGGACACGCTGACCATCCTCCCGGCCACCGCCGGGGATGTCGGGGGCGCGCTGGACTTCCCCGGCACCAAGGTGCTGATGAAGTCCGGGCGGCAGCTGGCCACCCTGCGCGCTGAGCTGGAGCGGCGGGGCGCGCTGGAGCGGGCCTTCCTGGCCGTCAACTGCGGCCTGGAGGGCGAGCTGCTCTGCCCGGGCGGCGCGGACTGGCCGGAGGCGACCGGATACTACACCACCATCATCGTAAAGGAGTAACGCCGTGGTACATTTTGTGGGAGCGGGCTGCGGAGCCCCCGATCTGATCACCCTGCGGGGGTCCAAACTGCTGGGGGAGGCCGACCAGGTCATCTATACCGGCAGCCTGGTCAACCCGGTGCTGCTGGGCCTGTGCCGGGAGGACTGCGTCCTCTGCAACAGCGCGGAGCTGACCCTGGAGCAGGTGCTCTCGCGGATTTATTCCGCTGAGGCGGAGGGGAAAACCACCGTGCGGCTCCACACCGGGGATCCCAGCCTCTACGGGGCCATCCGGGAGCAGATGGACGCCCTGGATGCGCGGGGGATCGGCTTTGATGTGACCCCCGGCGTCTCCAGCTTCTGCGGAGCCGCCGCCGCCGTGCGGGGGGAGTACACCCTCCCCGGCATCAGTCAGAGCGTCATCATCACCCGCATGGCGGGCCGGACGCCGGTGCCGGAGCGGGAGAGCCTTGCCTCCCTGGCCAGGCACGGCTGCACCATGGTGATTTTCCTCTCCGCCGGAATGCTGGAGGGAGTGCAGGAGGCCCTGCTGCAGGGGGCCTACGACGCCCAGACCCCCACCGCCCTGGTCTACAAGGCCACCTGGCCGGAGGAAAAGGTGGTTTATGCCCCCCTGGGGCGGCTGGCGGAGGCGGGCCGGACGCACCGAATCCATCAGACGGCGCTGGTGCTGGTGGGGGACTTTCTGGGGGGGCGCTACGAGCGCAGCAAGCTCTATGACCCCGGCTTCTCCACCGGCTTCCGGGAGGCCGAGGGATGAGGTGCCTGGCCTTTACCGACCGGGGGTTTGCCCTGGCCGTCCGCCTGGCCGACCAATTGCACGGCACCGCCGACCGCTGCGGACAGCCCCTGGGGCTGGACGCGTGGACGAGGGAGGCTTTTTCCGAAGAGGACGCGCTGATCTTTGTCGGAGCCGCGGGCATTGCCGTCCGGGCCATCGCGCCCTATGTCAGGAGCAAGACCAGCGATCCCGCTGTGGTGGTGGTGGATGAGAACGGGGCGTTCGCCATCCCGATTCTGAGCGGCCACCTGGGGGGAGCCAACGACCTGGCCCGGCGCATTTCCGCCCTCTGCGGCGCCGTTCCCGTCATCACCACGGCCACCGATGGCCGGGGCGTCTTCGCGGTGGATGAGTGGGCCAAGCGGCAGCGCTGCGCCATCGGGAACCCGGCGGCCATCAAGCGCCTCTCCGCCGCTCTGCTCGCTGGGGAGCGGGTGGGGGTGTGCAGCGACTATCCCATCTCCGGCCCGCTGCCCGAGGGGCTGTTCTGGGCGGAGGAGGGGAGCTGTGACCTGCGCCTCTCGCTGTACGCCCGGGAGGGCAGCGCCCTCCACGTCGTCCCCCGCATCGCGGTGCTGGGGGTGGGCTGTAAAAAAGGGACAAGCGCGGAGCAACTGGAGTCCGTTTTTGTAAGGCTTTTGGACTTGACAGGCATTGTCCCATCGGCGATCTGTCGGGTGGCTACCCTCGACCGGAAGGCCGACGAGCCGGGGCTGACCGCCTTTTGCCGCCGCCACGGCTGGGAAATGAGCGCCTACTCTGCGGAGGCGCTGCGGGTGGTGGAGGGGACGTTCTCCGCCTCCCCCTTTGTGGAGCGCACCGTGGGCGTGGACAACGTCTGCGAGCGCGCCGCCGTGCTGGACAGCGGCGGAGATTTGATGCAAACAAAATTCGCCCTTGAGGGCGTGACCATGGCGCTGGCATGTATGCCCTACGCGCCGGATTGGAGATGGCAGGATGAAGATTGTCTATCTGGTGGGCCTGGGCCCCGGTGAGGCGGGGCAGATGACCGCGCGGGCGGTGGAGGCCATGGAGCGCGCCGATGTGCTGTGCGGCTATACCGTCTATGTCGATCTGGTTCGCTCCCGCTTTCCGGACAAGGAGACTTATACCACCCCGATGACCCGGGAGCTGGAGCGGTGCCGCTGGGCACTGGAGACGGCGAACCGGGGCAAATCGGTGGCCATGCTCTGCTCCGGGGACGCCGGGGTGTACGGCATGGCCGGGCCGGTGCTGGAGCTGGCGGAGGAGTTCCCGGAGGTGGAGATCGAGGTGGTGCCCGGTGTGACCGCCGCCAACTCCGGGGCGGCGGTGCTGGGTGCGCCGCTGATGCACGATTTCTGCGTCATCTCCCTGTCTGACCGGCTCACGCCCTGGGAGACCATTGCAAAGCGCCTGCGCTGCGCCGCAGTGGGGGATTTCGCCCTTTGTATCTATAATCCCTGCTCCCGCCACCGCCCCGACCACCTGCGCCGCGCCTGCGACATCCTGCTGGAGGACAAGTCCCCGGACACGGTCTGCGGCTGGGTGCGCAACATCGGACGGACGGGACAGGAATGCGCGGTGCTCTCCCTGGCGCAGCTGCGGGAGGCGGAGCTGGATATGTTCACCACCGTCTTTGTCGGCTCCAGCGCCACCCGGATGCTGGGGAAGAAGATGGTCACTCCTCGGGGATACGAGACGAAATGAAGAAGCTGTTGTTGTTTGGCGGCACCACCGAGGGGCGGCTGCTGGCTCAGAAGCTGTGTCAGCAGGGGCACGCCGTCACCGTCAGCGTGGCCACCGCCCTGGGGGCGGAGGAGCTGCGGGAGCTGCCCGTCGCCGTCCTGACCGGTAGGCTGGATCAGGGGGAGATGGAGGCGCTGATCCCGGATTACCAGATGGTCATTGACGCCACCCATCCCTATGCCCGGGAGGTCAGCCGCAATCTGCGATCTGCATGCCATAGCTGCGGCGTCCCCCTGCGGCGGGTGCTGCGGGAGGAGAGCCCGGCGCAGGGCTGCGTCCGGGTGGGCAGCTGTGCCGAGGCGGCGGAATTTTTGAAGGGCCAGAGCGGCAATGTGCTGATTGCCACTGGGGCCAAGGAGCTGGCCGCCTTTGCCGGACTGGAGCCGGGCCGCCTCTATGCCCGGGTGCTGCCCACCCATGAGGGGCTGAGCGCCTGCGAGGCGCTGGGGCTGCCCCATCGCAATATCCTGGCCCTCCAGGGGCCGTTCACCCGGCGGATGAACGCCGCCATGCTGGAGCAATATCATGTGCGCTGGCTGGTCACCAAGGACGGGGGCAGGGCGGGAGGCTTTGCGGAAAAGCTGGCTGCGGCCCAGGAGGTGGGCGCGTCCCTGGTCCTGGTGGAGCGGCCCCGGGAGGACGGGGCCAGCATGGAAGAACTTTTGGCGGAGCTGCAAGGGGTGTGATGGAATGAAGCTTGTCACATTGCTGGGGGCCGGATGCGGCCCGAGGCAGGGCTTGACCGCCCAGGCGCAGGAGCGGCTGGAGCGTGCGGAGCTGGTGCTGGGGGCGCAGCGTCTGCTGGACGCCCTGCCGGTGCTGACGGCGGAGCGGGTCCCGGCGGTTCGCAGCGGAGACCTTCTGGCGCGGATTCAGGACGGCGGCGAGGCGCGCATCTGCGTGGTGTTCAGCGGCGACGCCGGGTTCCATTCCGGGGCGCGGACGTTGATCCCGCTGCTGGAGGAGCAGGGGATCAACTACGAGGTGCTCCCCGGCATCTCCAGCGTGCAGGCGCTCTCGGCGCGGCTGGGTCGGCCCTGGGAGGATTGGCGCCTGTGCTCGGCCCACGGGGCCAAATGCGACCCGGTGTTCGAGGTGTGCCAGGGCAAGCCGGCTTTCTTCCTGACCGGCGGTTCCGACGGCCCGGCGGAGATCTGCCGGGCGCTGACGGAGTGCGGCCTGGGGGAGCTGGAGGCCGTTGTGGGGGAAAACCTCGGCTATGCGGAGGAGACCCTCCA
>JAFVAS010000239.1 GCA_017480395.1 Oscillospiraceae bacterium
GGCCAGCCGCGCCAAGACCGAGTTCCTCTTCAACATGTCCCACGACCTGCGCACCCCCATGAACGCCATCATCGGCTATACGGAGCTGGCCCAGCAGGACGACGTCTCCCGGGAGACAATGCTGGGCTACATCCGCAAGATCGACTCCTCCAGCGCCCACCTGCTGGCCCTCATCAACGACATTCTGGAGATGAGCCGCATCGAGAGCGGCAAGCTGACCCTGGAGCCGGTGCGCACCGACCTGATCCAGACCCTGGATGAGTGCCGGGAGCTCTTCGCCACCCAGATGACCGGCAAGCGCCTCACCTTCACCGTGGACACCTCCGGCGTGACCGACCGCTGGGTGCTCTGCGACAAAAACCGGCTCAACCGCATCCTGCTCAACCTGCTGAGCAACGCCTGCAAGTTCACTCCCGAGGGCGGCGCCGTCACCGCCACCCTGCGCCAGACCGGCGCGGAGGAGGGCGAGGGGCGCTATGAGCTGCGGGTGAAGGACAACGGCATCGGCATGTCCCCGGAGTTCGCCGCCAAGCTCTTCACCCCCTTCGAGCGGGAGCGCACCTCCACCGTCAGCGGCATCCAGGGCACCGGCCTGGGGCTGAGCATCACCAGGAGCATCGTGGACCTGATGGGCGGCAGCATCGACGTCGCCACCGAGCAGGGCGCGGGCACCGAGTTCATCGTCCGGCTGCGCTTCCCCCTCACCGAGGGGGCAGAGGAGACGCAGCGGGAGGCCCCGTCGGCCCCGGCGGTGGATTTCAGCCGGGTGCGGCTGCTGCTGGTGGAGGACAACCTCATCAACCGGGAGATCGCCTCCATGCTGCTCACCCAGGCCGGGTTCCAGCTGGAGACGGCGGAGAACGGCCAGATTGCGGTGGATCTGGTGTCCGCCTCCGAGGGCGGGTATTACGACATCATCCTTATGGACATCCAGATGCCCGTGATGGACGGCTACGCCGCCGCCCGGGCCATCCGCGCCCTGGACGACCCGGCCCTGGCCGGCATCCCCATCCTGGCCATGACCGCCAACGCCTTCCAGGAGGATGTGCAGGCCGCCCGGGACGCCGGGATGAACGGCCACATCGCCAAGCCCCTGGACGTGGACCGGATGTTCGCCACCATCACCGCCACCCTCGCCGCCCGGGACAACTGAGGCGCAGGATCCGAGATAAGAGATAAGAGATAAGAGATACAATACACGAAAGGGTGATTTCCCATGACGATCACATACGCGATGACCGCATCGGTGCTGTTCATCGGCCTGGCAATGATGCTGGTTGACGTGACGATCAAGCTGAAGCACAGCGAGCACCGCAGGATCTCCATCATACTGATCGGAACCACGCTGTTCTATGTGGCGATGGACTGCCTCTGGATCGTGGAATACACCGCTGCGGACTTCCACCGCGACCGCTTTTTGGTGCTGAACACGCTGTTCTATCTGGCCTATATCACCCTGCCCTACATCTGGTTCCTCTTCGCCCAGCATTTTGCCAGCAGCATCACCAAAAACAAAAAGCTGATGCTGCTGTGCGCCGTGCCGTGGCTCTTCAACCTGGCGCTGGTGGTGCTGACCACCCTGGGGACGGGCACCCTGTGGGTCATCGGCGACGCCGCGAACCGCTATGCCCGGGGGCCGCTGTTCGGCATCTTCTCCAACCTGAACCTGGTCTACTACTTCATCCCCGTCATCGAGATCCTCTTCCTGCTCATCACTCGGCGGGGGTCCGACCGGCGCACCCTGCTGCCCACCCTGGGCTTCTCCCTCATCCCCGCCCTGGGGGTGTGCATCTACACCTACGCCATCTCGGTGGACGCCATCTATCCCTTCCAGCCCTGCTGCTTCTTCATCGGCGTGATGTTCGCCTATATCCTGCTGATCTCCCAGGTGTACAGGCAGGCGGAGGATGAGAATCTGCGCCTTGTCGAGGCATCCCAGGCCGCCGAGAAGATCGCGGCGCTGACCCAGTCCATGTCCTCCCTGCTCACCAATATGCCCGCGCTGACCTTCTCCAAGGACGTGGAGAACGGGCGGTATGTCGCCTGCAACCAGGCCTTTGCCGAGTACGCCTGCAAGGACTCCCCGGAGGGCGTGGTGGGCCTGACGGATTACGAGATCTTTGACCCGGTCACCGCCGCCCACTTCGTGGAGGACGACCAGAAGGCCCTGTCCATGGACGAGCCCTACATCTTCTTCGAGGACGTGCCCGACGCCTCGGGCAATCCCCGGCAGTTCCAGACCACCAAGCTGAAATTCACCGACGCCTCCGGCCGTCTGTGCACCCTGGGCATGTGCGTCGATGTCTCCGAGGCGATCCGCTTCAAGCGGGAGTCGGAGCAGGCCCGCCTGGCCAACGAGGCCAAGTCCGCCTTCCTGTCCAACATGTCCCACGATATCCGCACCCCCATGAACGCCATCGTCGGCTTCACCAACCTGGCCATGCAGGATCTGTCCGACGCGGACAAGGTGCGGGAGTACCTGACCAAGATCAAGGCCGCGTCGGATCACCTCCTCTCCCTCATCAACGACGTGCTGGAGATGAGCCGCATCGAGTCCGGCAAGATCGAGCTGAGCGAGACGCCGTGCAGCCTGCCCGAGATCCTCCACGACCTGAACACCATCATCCTCGGCCAGGTGGAGAGCAAGCAGCAGGAGCTGACCATGGATGCCATGGGCGTCATGGACGAGGTGGTCTACTGCGACAAGCTGCGCATGAACCAGATCCTGCTCAACATCCTCTCCAACGCCATCAAGTATACCCCCGCCGGGGGCGCCATCTCCGTGCGCCTGATCCAGCACCCCGACGCGCCGGAGGGCTTTGGCGACTATGAGATCCGGGTGAAGGACAACGGCATCGGCATGTCCCAGGAGTTTGCCGCCAGAATCTTTGACGCCTTCGAGCGGGAGAACACCTCCACCGTCAGCGGCATCCAGGGCACCGGCCTGGGCATGGCCATCACCAAGCGGATCATCGACCTGATGGGCGGCACCATCACCCTGGACACCGCCCCCGGCGTAGGCTCGGAGTTCGTGGTCAAGCTGCGTATGCGGGTGGCCTCCGCCCCCTGTGACCGGCATATCCCCTCCCTGGAGGGCATCCACGCCCTGGTGGTGGACGACGACTTTGACACCTGCGACAGCGCCACCCGGATGCTCTCCGAGATCGGGATGCACCCGGAGTGGACCATGTCCGGCAGGGAGGCCGTCCTGCGGGCCAGGCAGGCCAAGGAGCGGGGGGACAGCTTCGGCGTGTTCCTGATCGACTGGAAGATGCCCGACCTCAGCGGCATCGAGGCCGCCCGCCGCATCCGCCAGGCCGTCGGGGACGACTCCCCCATCCTGCTCATCACGGCCTACGACTGGCCCTCCATCAAGGACGAGGCACTGGCCGCCGGGGTAAACGCCTTCTGCAACAAGCCCATCTTCCTCTCGGAGCTCCACGCCGCCCTGCTGCAGGTGATCGAGGGCTCGGAGGCGGGAGAGGCCGCCGAGACGCCCCAGGAGGCCGCCGACTTCTCCGGGCGGCGGGTGCTGCTGGTGGACGACATCGAGGTCAACCGGGAGATCGCCGCCATGATGCTGGGGGCCCACCACCTGGAGGTGGAGCAGGCCGTGAACGGCCAGGAGGCGGTGGACATGATCGCCGCATCCCGCCCCGGCTACTACGACCTGGTGCTGATGGACATCCAGATGCCCGTGCTGGACGGCTATGCCGCCACCCGGGCCATCCGCGCCCTGGACGATCCCACCCTGGCTGCCATCCCCATCATCGCCATGACGGCCAATGCCTTCAAGGAGGACGAGCAGGCCGCCCTGGACGCCGGAATGCAGGGCCATATCCCGAAGCCCCTGGACGTGGACAGGCTGCTGGCCACCCTGTCACAGCTGCTGGGCAGCGGAGCATAATCATGGACAAAAAAGATGCGCCTCACCAATTTGGTGAGGCGCATCTTTTTCGTTAAAGTCAGGTCAGGATCAGGTCGCAGCGCTCCGGCAGGCGATAGGCCGCGAAGTAGGCCCGCTCCAGGGGAATCCACTTCTCCTCAAAGGCCCCCAGCCGCTCTGGGCAGCGCCGGCGCAGCCGCTCCAGCTGAACCTGGGGCTCCACGGGCAGGAACAGCCGCAGGTCGTAGTGATCCCACAGCGCCGGATGGCAGGCGTAGGCCCCCTCCACCAGCA
>JAFVAS010000240.1 GCA_017480395.1 Oscillospiraceae bacterium
CCTCCGGGAACTTGGCCGCGTCCGGCTCCAGCCAGTCGCCGATATACGGCTCCCAGCCGTCGTCAATCTGGAATAGGTCGCCCGGCTCCAGGATCTTGGCGCAGCCCGTCAGGTCGGTCAGGATGGCCTTGGCGTCGATGTTCTGATAGCGGTTATACCAGCTGGTATAGCCCGCCAGCGGGGCCTTTGTCCGGGGTTGGATCCCCATGGCCGCAAACCAGCCGTCAAAGACCTCGTCCTCCCCGCCGGTGGCGAAGTAGAGGTCAAAGGCAGACAGGGTGCCGCTGCAGCGCAGCCATCGGCAGTCACGCTGGATGGTCAGGATGCCGGTGTCGGCGTCATAGTCGAAGCGGGTATAGCCCATGGTCTCATCCAGGGAGGCGATGAGGCGATAGGTCTCCCCGGAGCGGAAATAGCAGTAGGAGATGCCGTGCAGCCGCCCCGGCTTGTCCGGGTAATCCACAAAGTAGTAGTCGCCGTAGCGGTCCAGGCCGAATTTTCTGACCAGAGCGTTTGGCAGCCGCTTCAGGGAGGGAATGCGATCCGTCGTGCGGTACTCCGGGCAATGGCTCCAGCTCTGAAAGCCGTTGAAGAAGGCGCGGTCATCCCTCCCCATGGGGACGGTCATGGTCGCCGCGAGCCGCCGCAGCGTCCCCTCCGGCACATCGACCTTCACATGCACCGCCCCGTCGGTGGGGGCGGTGCCGGTGAGGACGGTCGGGCCGTCCGGGGTGTCGATGGCGAGGCGAAAATCCAGCATCACTTCTCCCCTCCCCGGAGCTTCCGGCCGATCTCCTCCACATATTCATCGGTCAGGCGGAATTTGCGGCGGAAGACGATCAGCGCCACGATCAGGCCGATGATGGGGAGAATGGTCATCATCAGGCGCAGGCCCATGATGGTGGAGGCGCTCTGCACGGCGATGACGCCCTCCTCATCGGTGTTGCCCACCAGGCCGATCAGGTCCAGGCCGACACCGGTCAGGAACACGGCGACGCCGGAGGCCAGCTTGACCACAAAGGTCTGCATGGAGAAGATGACGCTCTCCTCCCGTCGGCCCGTTTTCAGTTCCCCGTAGTCCACGCTGGAGGAGAGGAACACCGTGGTCAGCACCGAGAGCATACCGTTGCACATAAAGACCAGCGCACCGGGGATGCACAGCAGCACCAGGTTGTGGCCCAGTCCGGCCATGGTGATGGCGAGAATCAGGGCATAGCCCGCGATGGCCATGCAGAAGCTGACGGTAAAGATCTTCTGGTTGGAGAGCTTTTTGCGCAGCAGCGGATAGAGGATCATCATGCCCAGGATCTGGAACGCGCCGCCGACGGTGGAGAACATGGTATAGCTCCCCTTCCAGCCGATGCCGCCAAAGTCGTATTTAAAGAAGTAGATGATGAAGTTCGAGGTCAGGTAGAGGGCGGAGTTGATAAGCACGATGGTGATGACCACCACGATGGCCTGGTCATTGCGGAACAGGGCCCGGAACATCTCCCCCACAGAGGTAGTCTGCATCTTGCTCTCCGACTTCTCCCGGACGAAGAAGACGCAGATGACCTCGGTAACGATAAAGATAATTGCCACGATCAGCGCCACATAGCGGAAGCCGGTGCGCTCGCTGTCGCCGCCGAGGATGCCCACCATCAGCATGGTGCCCATGGCGATCAGGGCGGAGCCGACGCCGGCGCAGGTGCGCCCGATGACGGAGAGGTTCTCCCGGTCGGGGATGGTGGTGGTGACGGCGGGGATCATCGACCAATAGGGGATGTCCATCATGGTGTAGGTGACGCCCCAGAGGATGTAGGTGATGGAGAAAAAGACCATCAGGCCGCTCTGGCTCAAATCCGGGGCGGCGAACATGGCATAGAGCACCACGGCGTTCAGGATCGTGCCGGAGAACAGCCAGGGGCGGAAGCGGCCCCAGCGGGTGCGGGTTTTGGCCACCAGGATGCCCATGAAGGGGTCATTCAGGGCGTCGAACACCCGGGCGATCATCAGGATCAGGCCCACAAAGGTGGCGGACAGGCCCAGAATATCCTGATAGAAGTACATCACATAGGAGGAGGACAGGGCGTACACCAGGTCCTTGCCAACGGCGCCGATGCCGAAGGCGGCCTTCTGGCCGACGGTCATTTTGTTGTTCATACGCGAAAACCTCTCTTTTCTATTCTCTCTCGTTTCAGGATTCAATCACAAAGTCAACGCTCACGGGAGACAGCCCATCGCAGGCCACGGTCAGCTGTGCCGCGCCGGTCTGCCCGATGGTGCGGAGATAGGCGCCGGTCATTCCGCCCTCGGCGGTGATGACGTCGGGGCCGATCAGCTCCGCCGCGCCGGTCAGGGTCAGCCGCACCGGGAGCTGGGCATAGGGCGCCACCGTGCCGTTGGCGTCCAGGATCCGAACGCGCAGGGCGGCCATATCGTAGCGATCCCCCTCGGTCAGCCGGGTCTGGCTGACCGTCACCTCCAGGTGAAGCTGGGTGGCGGGCTGCCGGAGGGCGCTTGCCACCACTTCCCCATCCTTCACCGCGTCAAACCGCCAGGCGGTGGCCGAACCGCCCCAGTTGCCGACGTACTTGCCATAGAGGGCGTAGCCGTCCTCATAGCTCATGTGGTAGTGGAGCATGGCATAGCCCATCCGGGCCTTGTCCGCCGCCGGGAGGTTGGCCATGCCGTGCTTGCCCGCAGAGAGCAGGCAGCGCCGCAGCAGCGCGGCCTTTTTCTTGTCAAAGCCCTCCTGGGTCTCCAGCAGCTCGCCGATGGTATCGTCCACGGGCATGGGGCCGTGGCGCAATCCCTTCCAGTCCTGCGCGGGCCGGAGGGTGGTGACAAAGACGTCGTTTTTATAGAGGCGCACCTCGTCGGCGTTGGTGAACACCCAGGTGGTGCCGATCTGTCCCGCCGGGTAGTCGCCGATGTCCATGGAGGAACCCACCTCCAGCACCGGGGCGGCGTCCCCCTGGCTAGCGTAGAGCGAAGCGGCCAGCTTGGGGTTGCGGAAGGAGTCCATCACGCCGTGATAGCAGATGCGATCCCCGGAGCCGAAATCCTTGTGGGTCTGGTAGTCGAACATACACCAGCCGAAGCAGCCCGCGTGCTCCCCGTCGGCCAGCGCCGCGTCCTGCACCCGGGCATGGCGTAGGGCGTGCTCCTGCCGCTTCTCCCAGGGGTCAAAGGACTTGGTCGGGAACATGTGGCCATTGCACTCGGAGATGATGAGGGCCTTGTTCACATCCGGCGTGACCGCCTTCTTGGGCTTGCAGCCGGGGGGCGTGCCGTCGTGGGAGAAGTCGTTGAAGGAGTAGACGTCCTCCAGCAGGCTGCTCTTCTCCAGATAGCGCACTCCGGAGGTCGGGCGGGAGGGATCCAGGGCGTGGGCGATGGCATTGGTGCGGGTGTACAAGGGGTCGTTGTCCACGCTCTCGTTGATGCGCACACCCCAGAGGATAATGCTGGGGTGGTTGCGCCACTGGCGGATCATCTCCCGGGTGTTCTCGCAGGCCTGCTCCTGCCACGCCTCGTCGCCGATGTGCTGCCAGCCCGGAATTTCCGTGAATACCAGCAGGCCGAGGCGGTCACACTCGTCGATGAAATATTGGCTCTGGGGATAGTGGGAGGTGCGCACGGCGGTGCATTGCAGCTCCTCCTTCAGGATCCGGGCGTCCTCCCGCTGCAGGTGCTCCGGCGCGGCGTAGCCGAGATGGGGCCAGCTCTGGTGCCGGTTCAGCCCCCGCAGGAAGACCTTCTGCCCGTTTATAAAGCAGCCCTCCGCCCGGAAATCCACTGTGCGGAACCCGAAGCGCACCCGCTGTACATCCAGCTCCACGCCCTCGGCGGAAAAAAGCCTTACCTCTAGGGTGTAGCGGTTCGGATCCTCCGGCGACCAGGCCCTGACCTTCAAGCCGGTCATCAGGGTCTCCAGCCCCTCCGCCGCGGCGACGCAGTTGCCCGCGTCGTCCAGAATGCGCACCTCCAGGCGGTCGTCGGGCCGGACGCCGTCCACCTCCACGGCGGTCTTGGCCGCGTTGACCGTGGGGGTGTGGACAAAGATATCGCTGATGTACCGATCTGCACGCACATCCAGCCACACCTCCCGGTAGAGGCCGGAGTAGGTCAGATAGTCCACCACATAGCCGAAGGGCGGTATGGTGGGATTTTCCGTCGCGTCCAGCCGGACGGCGATCTGATTTTGTTCGCCGAAGCGCACCCGGTCGGTGATCTCCACCCGGAAAGCGGTGTAGCCGCAGCGGTGGGTGTCCACCTCCTCCCCGTTGACAAAGACGGTGGCGATATGGGCCGCGCCGTCAAACTGGAGAAAGAGCCGCTTTTCCGCCCACTCCACCGGGATATCCAGCGCCCGGCGGTAGCCGCAGATGTGGCTGTAGGTCTGCTCGCTGGCGTAGTGCAGGGGAAGATCGAAGGCGTTGTGGGGCAGCCGCACCGGTGTGGCCGGGGCGGAGGCTTCCCCGGCGAGGAATGCCTCGCTCCATTCCGGGGTGAAGCTCCAATCATTGCATAGTGAGATCATGTCAGTCCCTCTTTTTGCCCATTGGCACAAGTTACAAAAAGATTGTACCATAAATTATCATCTTTGAACAGATAAACAAGATAGAATCGCAAAATTTTTCCCGGTGCAGCTGCACCGGGAAAACAGATTATTTCAGGTCCATGTCCACCGTCAGGTGGTTGCCCCGGACGGTGACGGTGGCAAAGCTGCCGCAGATCAGGGGCATCTGGGGCGGCAGGTGGCCGATGTCCACGTCCATGACGATTGGGACATGATAGGGTGCCAGCAGGTCGAGTACCGCGCGGTACTGGTCAAGGCCCAGCAGCTCCTGCCCGTAGCAGAGGGGGCGTCCGATCAGGAAGCCGCTGACGTGCTCCAGCCATCCGGCGTGCTGCATCTGCCAGATGGCCCGGCGGATACCCATGACATTCAGGTCACAGCTCTCAAGGAACCAGAGGATGCCGTCGTCCTGATACCGCTCGGAGAATTCCCGCACTCCGTCGTAGCAGGTGCCCAACAGGTTGACCAGGCAGTCCAGGCACCCGCCGATCAGCCGCCCGGAGAAGGTCATGTTCTTCCTGGGGTAGCTGTGCAATTCCAGTTTTTCATTTGTCAGGTATGGTGCGGTGGGCGGCGCGTCCTCCCCCTGCTTCTCCCGCTCCCAGTAGCCGTAGCTCTTGACCGTATGCTTCTTTCCCCGCAGCACGTCCAGGGCGTCCTGGAGGGCGGGATGGATGGGCTCCATGCCGAAGGACGCGGCGCAGGGGCCGTAGATGGAGGCCACGTCGCACAGGGTGGTGAGCAGGAAGGTGAAGTTGGTGTTGTCGGAATAGCCCATGTACCACTTGGGCCGGGCGGAGGCCACCCGGTCAAAGTCCACATGATCCAATGTCTCGCACATCAGCTCTCCCCCGCCGCAGGAGATCAGCACCTCGCTGCGGTCAGAGCAGTAGTATTCGGTCAGCTCCGCGCCGCACTTTTCCGGGGTGTTGCTGATGCCGACGCCGGAGCCCTCAAAGCAGTTGGGGCCGAGGTCGATACCATATCCCAGGCGCTCAAAGCGGTCAAGGGCGGCGAGAAAAGCGGTCTTATACGGGTCGATATTGCAGCCGAAGGAGGGGGCGACAAAGCCGATGGTTCCCCCCTGGGGCAGAAATTCAGGGTAGCGCATAGTGGATGCTCCTTTTAATTTATAATGTAAACAGTTTAACACATGGGACGCAGAGACGCAACTGATTTTAGGGGATGCCGTGGCCCGGGCGTGTCGCATTCCGCAGACATGCACACTCCCCTCGGCTGGCGCGGGCGAAGCCCATAAAAAAAGACGTGCCGAAGCACGTCTTTTCTGTGGTGACCCGTCGGGGATTCGAACCCC
>JAFVAS010000241.1 GCA_017480395.1 Oscillospiraceae bacterium
ACATAGTAAACATATTTGCACAGATATATTTGTATATTTTATCTATATACACAGATAGACAAATGTGCTATAATAAAGCTACAATGGAGGAGGTGCCGAAGTATGGCCCGCTCCGGGAAGGAGGTATAGTATGCCAGTATCAAAAGCCCAGCAGAGGGCAGTTAATAAGTACATGAAGGAAAACTATGACCGTGTAAACCTGACGATGCCGAAGGGCAGGAAGGAAGAAATCCAGGCCCACGCCCAGGCCCAGGGCGAGAGCGTCAACAGCTTCATCAACCGGGCCATAGAGGAGACCATGGCGAGAGACAAGGAGGGTGGCGCAGAATGAGCGGCTATCCTGACCGGTTCCACCTGACGCCGGAGCAGAGCCGGTTCCTGGCGAAGAAGAAGTGGGACGAAAACATTTACTGCGGGATGCGCATGGAGAACAGGGCCGTAACCTTCCCCCAGACGCTGACCATCCTGAACGGCGTAAATGTGCCCGGCGTCCAGTTGGACGACATCCAGGCGATCTTGAATATGCGGGACGCCTGGCGGTATCTGCTGGACACGATCGGGGAGCCGGTCACGCTGGACTATCTCTGCAAGCTGAATGAGTATATTGCCCGCAATGAGGCGCTTTTGTGGGGCCAGCTTAGAACCGGCAGCGTCGGAATCTCCGGCACGGACTATTTGCCGCCTGTGCCTGATTCTGTGGCCGTGGAGAAGGAATTGGCCGCTATCCTGACCATGGACGCCTCCGAGACGGAAAAGGCGCTGACGGCCTTTCTGTGGGGCACAAGGGCGCAACTGTTTTGGGATGGCAATAAGCGCACCAGCATGACCCTGGCCAATAAGCTGCTGATCTCGGCCGGGGCCGGTATTCTCACGATCACTGATAAGCACATGGAGCAGTTCAACGCCCTGCTGCTGGACTATTACAACACCAGCGAAGGGGATCCCTTGAAGCGGTTCCTCTATGAGAACGCCATCCAGGGCATCGAGTTGTAAACGAATGACCAGGCACCCGCACCGGGTGGCCTGGTCTTGTTCGCCTCTGCGCGGCCCGAAGGGTAAGCCCCCACCCCTGCCCCGCTCCAGGGCGTCCCGCGCATTGGCCTGGGTTCCGGGCTTTCCATCTCTGAGCCACGATTGGAAAAGGAGTATGCTCCATTCGGACACCGAAGATAGCGCCCCAAAACCCCAGACGAACCCCAGACGGGCACCAAAAACCCCAGACCAAAAAACAAATGTTCGATTCAGCAAGAGACGACAAGAAAACCTGGAAAGGATTGCGATTGACAGGAAAATGGACGATTGTGAAAAATAAACAACGACAAGCTACAACAGGTCAAAAAGAATTGGTAAGGATGAGGTCGGCAGTTCGAATCTGCCTATCAGCTCCAAAAAGTCCTGATTTCACAAGAAATCAGGACTTTTATTTTTCTGAGAATTGGATCAGGCTTGCTATTTTGCCAGGCCGGGGATTCGGAATCGGTGGTTTTGATTTGGCCGATCGTGTGTGCCATGTTTTCGTTGACCCGTGTTTGCGAGAGGGTGTATAATTCAATCGATCAATCTGTCGGCGTGAAAGGGTGGAATCACCATGGAACAGTGGTTGGAGAGCGTTTACAGCGACGGAACGGCGGACTTTGTTTCCGAGCCATCGCCGCAGCTGGGGGACACGGTGCGCCTCCGGGTGCGGATGTACGACGACGCCCCGGTGAAGCGGGTGGTGCTCCGGGCGCTGAAAAATGGAGCGGAGCATCTGGAGGAGATGTACCCGGTGCGCCGGGAGAAGGGACTGGTCTGGTTTGAGGCCGGGATCGGCATGACCGAGCGCAGGATGCAGTATCACTTCATCCTGATCTGCCCGGATGGGGTCTGGTACTACACCCAGAACGGCGTCACGGCGTGGATGCCCGATCAGGACTATGACTTTGTGCTGATGACCGATTATGTTCAGCCATCCTGGGTCAAGGAGGCGGTGTTCTACCAGATCTTCCCGGAGCGGTTCTGCAACGGCGATCCCTCCAACGACGTGCAAAGCGGCGAGTACAGCCAGGACGGCTTTGCCGCCCTCCACATGGAGCATTGGGAGGACACACCGCTGGACTACCATCAGGGACACTGCCTGGATTTTTACGGCGGCGACCTCCAGGGCATTCGTCAGAAGATCCCCTACCTCAAGGAGCTGGGGATCACGGCGGTCTATCTCAACCCGATCTTCACCGCCCCCTCTGTCCACAAATATGACTGCATCGACTACTTCCATGTAGACCCCCACTTCGGGGGAGACGAAGCCCTGGCGGAGCTGAGCAAGGCTCTGCATGAGAACGGCATGCGCCTGATCCTGGACATCTCCATCAACCATACGGGCATTGCCCACAGATGGTTCAATCGGGACGGGGCGTGGTTTCCGAAAACCCAGGGTGCCTACAACAACCCGGACAGTCCGGAGCGCGCCTATTACTTCTTTGACGGTGAGAACCGCTACCGCTGCTGGTGGAACGTGTCCACCCTGCCCACGCTGAATTATACCTCCCAGGCCCTCCGGGACGTGATCTACCGGGCGGAGGATTCGGTGCTGAAGAAGTGGCTCAAGCCGCCCTACTCCATCGATGGCTGGCGCTTTGACGTGGCCGACGTCTTTGGCCGTCAGGATGAACTTCAGCTCCATGGCGAGCTCTGGCCCGAGATCCGGGACAGCATCCGCGGGGAAAATCCCGAGGCCTATCTTCTGGCCGAGGATTGGGGCGACTGCGCCGAGCACCTCCGGGGAGATCAATGGGACGCACCCATGAACTACTACGGCTGTTCCCGGATCATCCGCTGGTTCCTGGGAGAGCCGGAGCGGTTCATGGCCCAGAAGGGGCTGCTGGAGGGGGTTCAGTATGCTCTGACCGCCCAGGCGCTGGAGCGGCATGTCTCCGGCTGGCTGGCCAAGCTGCCCCAGGCCATCCGGGACAACCAGTTCAACCTGATCGACTCCCATGACATCAGCCGTCTGCACAACAATCCGGCGATCCATCCGGAGGAGTACCGGGGGGCGGTGATCTTCCAGTTTATGCTGCCGGGTGCCCCTTCGGTCTATTATGGGGACGAGGCGGGGATCGACGGCATTCTGGGCACCAATGAGGGCTGCCGCTATCCCATGCCCTGGCACCGGGATTTTCAGAGCGGCGAGACCTATCGGTTCTATCACAGGCTGATTCATCTGAAGCACAGCCATCCGGCCCTGTCTCATGGCGGGATGAAGTTTCTGTGCGCCGAGGGTCGGGTGCTGGCCATGGCCCGCTTTACCGGGGAGGAGGCCTTTGTTGCGGTCATCTCTGCCGAAGGGGAGGCGCGAACCATCCGCCTGCCCCTCGGTGTGTTGGGCCGCTCCGCGCCGGCGGGGGAGACGGATGCCTTTGGCGCAGGTCTCCGGTGGGAGAGGCTGAATGACAGGAGCATCCGCCTGACCGTCCCGGCCCATCAGGCCTATTTGTTTGCGTGTCAATAACAGGACAAGGCCGCCGGCTGTGAACCGGCGGCCTTGTGATTTGTGTGTGGGGGCTGGTCAGTTGAGCAGGTTTTCCTCGGTCTCGGGGTTGAAGAAGTGCATGACCTTGCCCTCGAAGGTGAGATAGACCTGCTTACCCTGCACCAGGGACTTGCGATTCTCCTCGCTCAGATTGATGGTGGGGGTGCGCACCACAATGCGGGTGCCGTCCTCGGTGTAGACGTGGAGGTGCAGCTCGGAGCCCATCATCTCGTTGACCTCCAGGGTGGCGGGGATGGCGTTCTCTCCGGGCTGGGTCAGCACGATATGCTCAGGACGGGCGCCCAGAACGATCTTACCGGGCTTGACGCCCTTTTCCGCCAGGGCCCTGCCCTTGTCGCCGTCCACGGGGATCCTTCTGCCGAAGGGGGTCACATAGTATGTGTCGCCCTCCTTGCAAAGCTCGGTCTCAAAGGTGTTCATCTGGGGTGCGCCGATAAAGCCGGCCACAAATAGGTTTTTGGGCATCTCAAAGACCTCGGTGGGGGTGCCGACCTGCTGGATGAAGCCGTCCTTCATGATGACGATCCGGTCGCCCAGGGTCATGGCCTCGGTCTGGTCGTGGGTGACGTAGACGAAGGTGGTGTCCAGCTTCTGCCGCAGCAGGATGATCTCGGAACGCATCTGGTTGCGCAGCTTGGCGTCCAGGTTGGACAGGGGCTCATCCATCAGGAACACCTTGGAATCGCGCACCATGGCCCGGCCGATGGCCACCCGCTGCCGCTGGCCGCCGGAGAGGGCCCGGGGCTTGCGCATCAGATACTCGGTGATGCCCAGCACCTCGGCGGCGTTGGTCACCTTGTTGTATATGGTGTCCTCGTCCATCTTCTGCAGGCGCAGGGAGAAGGCGATGTTGTCATAGACGGACATATGGGGATACAGGGCGTAGTTCTGGAACACCATTGCGATGTTCCGATCCTTGGGCTGGAGGTCGTTGACCACCTCGCCGTCGATCTCCACGGTGCCCTCGCTGATGTCCTCCAGACCGGCGATCATCCGCAGGGTGGTGGATTTGCCGCAGCCGGAGGGGCCGACGAAGACCACAAATTCCTTGTCCTTTATCTCCAGATCGAAATCGTGAACAGCGACCACGCCGCCGTCGTAGATTTTTTTCACTTTGGTCAGTTTTACGCTTGCCATTTTCAGTCGCTCCTTTCCTTTCTCAGCCCTTGACGGCACCGCCGGTCACACCCTCGACATAGTACTTTTGCAGGCACATGAACAGGATGGTCACCGGGATGGCGACGACGACACCGCCGGCGCAGAACATGGTATATCGTTGTCCGATCATATCCTGTTGCAGCCAGCTGTACATACCGACGGCCACGTTCATGCCCGCGGAGGTGCCGAAGGAGATGTAGCGGGCCAGCACGAAGTCGCCCCAGGGGGCCATAAAGGCGGTCAGGATCGTGTAAATGACGATGGGCTTGGCGAGGGGCAGAATGATCTTGTAAAGCACCTGGAGCCGGGTGGCACCGTCCACCCGGGCGGCCTCATCCAGGGACTTGGGGATGGTGTCAAAGAAGCCCTTGGACACATAGTAGCCCATGCCGGAGGAGGCCACATAGACCAGGATCAGCCCGGGAACGGCGTTGGCCTGGGTCAGGCCCAGATCCTTCAGCACCCGGTAGAGGACGATCATGGCCAGCATGTTGGGGAACATGCCGAGGATGAGCATGAACCGCATCAGCCCCGCGCGCAGCTTGAAGCGGAACCGGGAGAGGGTGTAGCTCATGCACAGCACGATGATGGTCTGCAGCACGGCGACGGCCAGCGCGATGATGAACGTATTGAGATACCAGCGCCGGAAGTCGGAGTTCCACAGGGCGATGTAGTTATCCAGCCCCCACTGCTGGGGGATGACATAGCCCACCTGCCAGGTGGACTCCACCCGGAAGGACTGGAGCAGGATGCACACGAAGGGGATCAGCCAGATGATGGTGATCAGAACCAGCACAATGTGAATGATCGTGTTGGAGATGGTTCGGGAGGCTTTCAAGCCCATATGACGCTTTTCGTTGTTCATCACTGGAAATCCTCCTCATTCTTGATCGAGGGCAGCACGTTGTAGACGATCAGCGAGATCACCGCCACCACGAGGAAGACCAGGATGCCGATGACCGAGGCCAGATAGTACTGGGACTCGGCGCCCATGGTGATCTTGAACAGCCAGGTGATCAGAAGATCCGTATAGCCCACGGAACCCGCCGCGCCGGAGGCCGCCGAGTTGGTGGGGGCGCCGCCGGTGAGCAGATAGATCACGTTGAAGTTGTTCATATTGCTCGTAAAGCTGGTCAGCAGATAGGGGCCGGTGATGAACAGCATGTAGGGCAGGGTGATCTTGGTGTACTGCTGCCAGGCGTTGGCGCCGTCAATGCGGGAGGACTCGTAGAGGTACGCCGGGATGTTCATCAGAATGCCGGTGGCGATGAGCATCAGGTAGGGGATGCCGATCCAGATGTTGATGACGATGACCATGATCCGGGCCAGCAGGGGATCATCCCAGAAGGGGATGGCCTGCTGGATCCAGCCCAGGGACAGGAGCAGTCCGTTGACGATGCCGTTCTTGGCGAACATCTTGGAAACGTACAAAAGGGAAATGAACTGGGGGATGGCGATGGTCATGACCAGCACGGTGCGCCACAGCTTCTTGAGGCCGATGCCCTTTTTATTGATGGCCATGGCCACGAACATGCCCAGGAAGT
>JAFVAS010000242.1 GCA_017480395.1 Oscillospiraceae bacterium
GGCGCGCATGGTGTCCTCGTCGTGCTCCACCACCAGCAGGGTGTTGCCCAGATCCCGCAGGTGGCGCAGGGTGTCCAGCAGCAGGTCGTTGTCCCGCTGGTGCAGACCGATGGAGGGCTCGTCCAGGATATAGAGCACCCCCATCAGGGAGGAGCCGATCTGGGTGGCCAGCCGGATGCGCTGGCTCTCGCCGCCGGACAGGGTGCCGGCGCTGCGGCCCAGGGTCAGGTAGTCCAGTCCCACGGAGCGCAGGAAGCCCAGGCGGCTTTTGATCTCCTTCAGGATCTGCTCGGCGATGAGCATCTGGTGCTCCGTGAGGTGCAATGCCTCGATGAAGTCCAGGGCGTCGTGCACCGGGAGCAGGCAGAATTCATAGATGGACTTGTCCCCCACGGTGACGGCCAGCACCTCGGGCCGCAGGCGGCGTCCGCCGCAGGCGGGACAGGGGGACTCGCTCATGACCCCCTCCAGCTCCCGCTTCATGCCGTCGGACTGGGTCTCCTTATAGCGCCGCTCGATGTTGCTGACAATGCCCTCGAAGGGCTGCCTGATGGTGGACTTGCCCCGGGCGTTCTCGTATGTCATGGTCAGGGCCTCCCCCTTCGTGCCGTAGAGGATGGCCTCCATGGCAGCCTGGGAGAGGTTTTTCACCGGCTCATCCAGCTTGAATTTATATTTTTTGGACAGGGCGGTGAAGTACATCCGGGCGATGCCGTCGCTCTTGATGGTGTTCCAGCCGGAGGCGGTGATGGCGCCGTCCAGAATGGACAGATCCCGGTTGGGGATGATCAGATCGGGATCCACCTTGAGCTGGTTGCCCAGGCCGGAGCAGGTGGGGCAGGCCCCGTAGGGATTGTTGAAGGAGAAGCTGCGGGGGGCCAGCTCCTCGATGGAGATGCCGCAGTCCTCGCAGGCGTAGTTCTGGGAGAAGGTCAGGTCCTCGTCCTCCCGCACCAGGTTGATGAGCACGATGCCGCCGGAGAGATTGGAGGCCACCTCCACCGAGTCGGTGAGCCGCTGGGCGATGTCGTCCTTGATGACCAGCCGATCCACGATGATCTCGATGCTGTGCTTCTTGTTCTTCTCCAGCTTGATCTCCTCGGAGAGGTCGTAGAGGATGCCGTCCACCCGGGCGCGGACATAGCCGGAGCGGCGGGCGTCCTCGAACACCTTGGCGTGCTCGTCCTTCTTGCCCCGGATGACGGGGGCGAGCACCTGGATGCGGGTGGCCTCCGGCAGGGCCATCACCTGGTCGATGATCTGGTCGATGGACTGCTGCTTGATCTCCTTTCCGCACTTGGGGCAGTGGGGGGTGCCCACCCTGGCCCAGAGCAGACGGAGGTAGTCGTAGATCTCGGTGACGGTGCCCACGGTGGAGCGGGGGTTGCGGCTGGTGGTCTTCTGGTCGATGGAGATGGCGGGGGACAGGCCGTCGATATAGTCCACGTCCGGCTTCTCCATCTGGCCCAGGAACATCCGGGCGTAGGAGGAGAGGGACTCCACATAGCGGCGCTGGCCCTCGGCGTAGATGGTGTCAAAGGCCAGGCTGGACTTGCCGGAGCCGGAGAGGCCCGTCAGCACCACCAGCTTGTCCCGGGGGATGGACACGTCGATATGTTTCAGGTTGTTGGCGCGGGCGCCCTTGACAAAGATATGATCCTGCATGGTTCTTGGTTCCTTCTTTGGTGAGTGGGGAGAGGGTGGTTATTTGATGGTGCCCCGCAGCTCGATGATCTGATCCCGCAGCGCGGCGGCGACCTCGAACTCCAGCAGCTTGGCGGCCTCCTTCATCTGCTTTTCCAGCTTGTCGATGAGCTGCAGCCGCTCCAGCTTGGTCATCTGCCTGACCGGCTTGGCGTCCCGCTGGGCGGGCTCGGCGATCTCCAGCAGCTCCCGCACGTCCTTGCGGATGGTCTGGGGGATGATGCCGTTGGCCTGGTTGTAGGCGTCCTGCTTGGCACGTCGGCGCTCCGTCTCGTCGATGGCGGCGCGCATGGAGGGGGTGATCTTGTCGGCGTAGAGGATGACCTTGCCCTCCGCGTTGCGGGCGGCGCGGCCGATGGTCTGGATGAGGGAGGTCTCGCTGCGCAGAAAGCCCTCCTTGTCGGCGTCCAGAATGGCCACCATGCTGACCTCCGGAATGTCCAGTCCCTCCCGGAGCAGGTTGATGCCCACCAGCACGTCGAAGGAGCCCAGCCGCAGGTCGCGGATGATCTCCATGCGCTCGATGGTGTCGATATCGTGGTGCATATAGCGCACCCGGATTCCGGTTTTCTGGAAGTAGTCGCTCAGATCTTCCGCCATCTTTTTGGTCAGGGTGGTGACCAGCACCCGCTCGTCCCGGGCGGAGCGGGCGTTGATCTCGCCGATTAGGTCGTCGATCTGGTTCTCGGTGGGGCGCACCTCCACCTCTGGGTCCAGCAGGCCGGTGGGCCGGATGACCTGCTCGGCAATCTGGCCGGAGCGGGAGGTCTCGTACTGGCCGGGGGTGGCGGAGACGTAGATGACCTGGTTGAGCCGCTGTTCAAACTCCTCAAATTTCAGCGGCCGGTTGTCGAAGGCGCAGGGCAGCCGGAAGCCATAGTCCACCAGGGTGGTCTTTCTGGCCCGGTCGCCGTTGTACATGGCGTGCACCTGGGGCAGGGTGACGTGGGACTCGTCGATGAACATCAGAAAATCCTTGGGGAAGTAGTCCAGCAGCGTGTGGGGCGGGGAGCCCACGGGCCGGCCCTCGATGACCCGGGAGTAGTTCTCGATGCCGGAGCAGTAGCCCAGCTCCTGCATCATCTCGATGTCATAGAGGGTGCGCTGACGGATGCGCTGGGCCTCGATGGCCTTGCCCTCGCCCTCGAAGAAGGCCACCCGCTCCTCCATCTCCCGGCGGATGTCGGCGATGGCCCGATCCATCTTCTCCTTGGGGGTGACATAGTGGGTGGCGGGCCAGATGGGGATGGTGTTGAGCCGCCGGACGGGGGAGCCGGTGACGACGTTGATCTCGCTGATGCGGTCGATCTCGTCCCCGAAAAACTCCACACGGATGGCGGTGTCCTTCCAATAGGCCGGCCAGACCTCCACCGTGTCCCCCCGCACCCGGAACATATTGCGCTCCCAGGCGATGTCGTTGCGTTCGTAGCGGATGGAGACCAGCTTTTGCAGCAGCTCCCGCACCTGCATCGTCGCACCAACCCGCAGGGAGACCATCATGGAGGCGAAATCCTCCGGCTCGACCAGA
>JAFVAS010000243.1 GCA_017480395.1 Oscillospiraceae bacterium
CTCATCTTGGAGGTCTCGGCGCTGACGGTGACGGCGGCACAACCGTTCACCGGGATGGATTGATTGATGGTGAGGATATTTGCGCCGGAGGCGGCAAAAATACGCAGGATGGAGGAGAGCACGCCGGTCTCATCCCGGAGAAGGGACTGGAACGTGACGATATGTCCACTCATCATGTCGTTGAAGGGCATGACAGAATCCTTGTATTTATAGAAGGCGCTGCGGCTGAGGCCCACCCGCTGGGCGGCCTCGTTGACGGTCTCCGCCTCCCGGGTCTCCAGCATGCGCTTGACCTGCACCACCTTGTGAAATACCTCGGGCAGCTTCTCCGCCTCCACGATGAAATATTTAGGGCGCTGCGTCAACCCGATCCACCTCCCGTCCGTCTCTGGCGGTCATTTGTATTTTTTCGCCCCCATATCATAGCACAGTCCCCCTCCCTTTGCAAGGGCGGCGGCGGGGTGAAAAGGGAGGTTTTCCGGCGGGTTTGACGGGGCTTTCAGTCAAAATGACGAAAAGGGGGTATCCCATGAAATTCGACCACCGCAAGCTGCTGCTCCTGGCCCTCGCCGGGGCAATCATCCTCGTCCCGACGCTGCGCACCGGGGTGCTCCCCCTGCTTCTGGCGCTGGTGCTGGCCATGGTGATGCAGCGGCCGGTGCAATGGCTCCGGCACCACCGCATCCCCCCGCCCCTGGGCACGCTGCTGCTGATGCTCTCGGTGCTGGCACCGCTGCTGGCGGCGGCCATCTGGGGTGTGCAATGGGCGCTGCGCTGGGCGGGGCAGCTGCCCGACCTGCTGCCCGCCCTGAACACCCTGGAGGACACGCTGGACAACTGGCTCTACCGCCGGATCACCGCCCTCTCCCCCGCCGGACAGGCGATGCTGCGGCAGGCGCTGGACGTGCTGATCGAGCGGCGGCAGCAGCTGTTCTCCGCCGCCCTGAGCTGGATCGGCAGCGTGGGCTCCGGCTGGCTGTCCGCTCTGCCCAGCCATCTGGCCGCAGGCGCGATTTTTCTCCTGGCCCTGTTCTTCTGCTGCGTGGGGTATCGGGAGCTGGCCGATCTGGGCCGCGTGCTGCTGCCCCCCGACTGGGTCAGCAAGGTGGAGAAGCTGATGGCCGCGCTGAGGGAACAGCTGAGCTGCTGGGCCAGGGCGGAGCGCTCGCTGGTGACGGTGATCTTCCTGGAGCTGGCCCTGGGGCTGGGGCTGCTGCGGATGAAGTCCTGGCTGCTCTTCGCGGCGGTGATCGCCCTGGTGGATCTCATTCCGCTGGTGGGCTCCGGGCTGATCCTGATTCCCTGGGCCGGACTGGTCTGGCTGCGGGGGGAACCGCTCCGGGCGCTGGGGATGGCATTGCTCTGGATGATGGTCTGGGGCACCCGCACGATGCTGGAGCCGAGACTGCTGGGAAAACGCCTGCAAATCCCCACCGCCCTCTCCTTCTGCGCCGCCCTGCTCGGGGCACGGCTCTGGGGGTTCCAGGGGCTGATCCTGGCCCCCGTCGGTGTAGCTCTTGGGGTGCGGCTGCTTCGGGAGCAAACGCTTGAGGACGCCGGCTGAATCAGCCGACGTCCTCAATTTCGTTATCCCTCGGGCGGGGGCGGCGGAGCGGTGGGCTCCTCCCCGTCTCCGGTGATGTTGCCGATGATGTTATCGATGATCTCACCGAGGGTACTGCCCGGCTCGGTGACGGTCACGGTGACGGTGGCGGTCACGGGCTCGGCGTACTCGGTGGCCTCGGCGTTGATGGTGATGATGGCGGTGCCCTCCGTTCCGATGGTCACGTTGCCCTCGCTGTCCACGCTGGCCACGGCGGGATTGCTGGAGGAATAGCTCAGCGCGCCGGCGGGATTGCCCTCGCCGTCCAGGCTCACCGCGCCGAGATTGAAGGCGCTGTCACCCACCTTGGCGTTGATGCTGCCGGGGGCCGAGATGGTCTGGACGCTCCAGAGCAGAACCTTGGCGGCCCACTCCTCGGTATGGAGGGTGCACTTGCCCTGGGCCCGCAGCCAGGAGAGCAGCTGATAGGAGTCCGCCGCGGTGACGGAGGCCGCCGCCTCGTCCCGGGCGTAGTCCAGCACAACCAACTCCTGCCTGGACTCCTCCGGGCAGTACTCTCCGGCCTGACGGAACATGCCGGTCTCCCCGATGGGATCGTCCTTGCAGACGGTGATGGTCACATGGCGGTCACAGTACTCGCTGGGGGCGTCCCCGGCCACATAGTAGCCCTTGGCGGCGCAGCCCGCCTGGGAGCAGGCGTGGGTGGCCAGCTTGCCGCTCTTGGTGCAGTAGGTGGCGGTGACGATATCCAGATCGGTGTCGGTCAGGTCGATGTCCGGCTTGCCCTCCACCAGCTGGCTCATGACATCCTTCCAGAGGGTGATGGCCGGGTTTCCGGAGGCGTTGATCTTCTCCATCTTGTCGTAGCCGATCCACACCGCCGCCGTATAATAGCCGGTATAGCCGCAGAACCAGCGGTCATAGCTGTTGGTGGTGGTGCCGGTCTTGCCCGCGGCGGTGATGCCGTCCAGCTGGGCCTTGGTGCCGGTGCCCCGCTCCACAACGCCGGTGAGCAGGCGGTTCATATAGTAGACGGTATCCTCGCCCAGCACCCGCTGCCCGTCCTCGTCCATTCTCAGCACCTCATTGCCGTCGCTGTCGGTGACCAGGGTGTAGAGATGGGGCTTGATATAGATGCCATTCCGGGCAAAGACGGAGTAGGCCCCCGACATCTCAAAGGTGGTGATGCCGTCGGTCAGGCCGCCCAGGGCCAGGGGGGACTCGGAGAGGTCGGAGTAGATCTTGCCGTTGGAGCCCTCCCGGTAGGCCACCAGCGTGCTGATGCCGAACTTGTTCTCCAGGAAGTCATAGGCGTTCTGAACCCCGATCTGGTCGATGGTCTTGACGGCGCAGGTGTTCAGCGAGCGGAGCACGCCGTTATAGATCGTGGTCAGGCCGGAGTAGCTCCCGCTGGCGTTTCTGGGCCAGGCCGTGCCGTCGTCCCGCAGCTCCACGGGCGTGTCGTCCACGGCGGAATAGGGTGTGATCAGTCCGGCCTCGATGGCGGGGGCGTAGACCGAGAGGGGCTTGATGGAGGAGCCGGGGGGCCGGTAGCCGTCCACGGCGGGCACCCAGGCCCGGTTGACGCTCTTCTCCTTGTTCTGACCGATGGCGACCACCCGTCCGGTGGCGTTGTCGGTGACGGAGATGCTGCTCATCAGCGTCTCGCCGGTGGCGGACTTGAACTGGGCAAACCAGGCCGCGTCAGAGTAGACCTCGTCCACGATGGCCTGCACATTGGGATCATAGCAGGTGTAGATGGACAGACCGCCCTTGAAGATGACGTCGCTGGCGGTGGACTTGTCGTAGCCGTACTGCTCCATCAGGTCGCTCTGCACCTGGGCGATGACCGCGTCGGCGTAGTAGGAGCGGATATCGCCGGTGTTGGTGCTGACGGTGGCGCTGAGGCTGCCGTCCTGAATGACGATGCGATCCGCCTCGGGGTGGTAGGAGTAGAGGGCGTTGCCCTCCTCATCCACCTCGCCGGTGGGCAGATAGCCCAGCTCCGCCAGGGTGTCGATCTCCCGCTGCTCGGAGATCATCTCCTGCTTGTACATCTGCTGGATGGCGGTGGCCGCCCGGCGGCGGTTGTTCTCCGTTTTGGTGAAGGGGTCGTAGAGGGAGGGGTTATTGGTGACGCTGATGAGGCAGGCGCACTCCGCCAGATCCAGCTCTGAGACGTCCTTGGCGAAGTATTTGTTGGCGGCGGTATAGACGCCGTTGCACTGCCGTCCCAGGTAGATATAGTTGAAATAGAGCTCCAGCGTCTCCTCCTTGGTGTGGCGCTTGTCAAACTCCAGGGCGGTGAAGATCTCCAGCACCTTCCGCTTGACCGTCACCTCGTCCCGCTGGGAGATATTTTTGATGACCTGCTGGGTGATGGTGGAGCCGCCCTGCACATTCGCGCCGGTGAACATGTAGTACACCGCGCCCAGGGTGCGCCGCCAGTCCACGCCGTCATGCTCCCAGAAGCGCTTGTCCTCGATGGCGACGGTGACGTTGATCAGATCCTCCGGCAATTCATCATAGGTGACCCACTTCCGGTTTTCCTGGGCATAGAGGGTCTCCCACTCCACCGGCTGCCCGGTGGCTGGGTCGGTATAGTAGATGACTGTGGACAAGCTGGGGTCATAGGCCGCCACATTCAGCGACGCCTGTGCCTCCTCTGCCTGGGGGACGATGACATCCTCCACATAGCTCTTGGCGTAGCCGAGGGCAAAGTAGGCGGTGACCGCCCCCAGCAGCACAACCGTCATGATAAGGATGAAGATCCATTTGAAAAACTGGAAGATGATAAAACCAACCAGGCGGGCACCTCTGCGCCGCCCGCGGTCCGTATTGTTTGCCATTTGCAGTTGTACCTCCTGTGGTCGTTTCCGGCGCATGAAATAACGCGGCCGAAAAAAGGACAGCAGTTCCTTTTTATATTGTACCATAGCTGTCAAATCAGAGAAACCTTTTACCCATTATTTTTTGATTAATTTTCGGCCACAAAGGGTTAAATCCTGTCACCATCGGGCAAACTGAATCCGGGTGATACGATTATGATGCACGATATGACAAACATGACCGATACGACAAAATCAACCAAAACGACGCGCTCTCCCCTGTGGTGGCTGCTGCCCGCCACGCTGCTGGCCCTGAGTCTGATTTTCCTCCTCGCCGCCATCTTCACACCGCGGAACAGGGTCACCGCCACGCCGGTGGATCGCCCCCTGGCCATCCAGTCCCCGGAGGAGGAGCCGGCGCATATGCTGGTGGTAGATGAGGGCGGACGGGTGTGCGTCTACCTCAACGATGAGCTGATGCTGACCACCGATATTCCGGTCTCCTCCCTGCCCCAGGCGGATCGGGACGCCCTTGCCCGGGGCATCGACGTGACCAGTCAACAGGAGCTGACCGCGCTGCTGGAGGATCTGGGCTCCTAATTTCTGGATGCAAAATTTGCTGCTCCTCCCTATTGCATTTTTGCCCCGAGCGGGTTAAAATAGGGTGCAAGAAGGAAGTGAGCAACATGAGCGAAGAATTTGGCGCCGATTTCATCACCCTCACCGACGAGGAGGGCAATGAGTTCGAGCTGGAATATCTGGACACCGTGGAGTATGCGGGCAATACCTACATGGCCTTCTTCCCCACCCTGGAGGAGGGCGCCGACGAGGACAGCGAGGACTATGGCCTGATCATCCTGCGCTGCGTCCCCGGCGATCCGGACGGCATGCTGGAGTCCGTGGACGACGACGATGAGCTGAACGCCGTCTACGACCTCTTTATGGAGAGCCTCTTCGACGAGGAGGACGAGGACGACTGACCCCGCCGATCCGCAAAGCAGACAATCGACATCCACAGATCAACCCTGCCAGGTGCGTGATGGCCTTTTTTATGGCCTACAATTCTTATATGGGCTGCTGAACATCTCGTCCGGTGGTTTGCAGGCCTCCCGGCCCACCCATACGGTGCGGTTGGAAGTTGGAAGCAGTAAAACCCGACGGAGGCGGCCCACCTGCAATTACGCAGGCACACGACCGGGTCACACGGCCATGGCGGGGGATGATCTGAACCAAACGCTCCGATGGATTCTTCCGAATCCCATCGGGGCGTTTCTTTTCTCTCCCAGAGCGGCAAAACAGGCAAAATCCGCCGAAAAGGCTTGCATGTTTGCGGGATCAGAGGTATAATATTGTGTATTTTGTTGCAGGAGGAATATCCGCAACATCCCTTGATCGAAAGGACTGATTGTTCCATGAGTGCATCCCGCACCAAAAAGGAGCGCCAGCTTGCCGCGGCAAACGGACTCTCCGAGAAGGAAAAGAAGGCGCTGAAAGAGGCCAAGGCCAAAAAGCGCAACCATGTGATTTACGCCATTCTGGGCGCCGTCGCCGTATGCTGCGTCGTGGCCCTGCTGATCTGGGACAACGGCGTGATCCAGAAGCACACCACCGCCCTCACCGTCGGCAGCGAGCGCTACGGCGTCACTGACGTGGAATACTTCTACGCCAACTCCTATTCCAACTACAGCCAGTACCTCTCCCTCTACGGCCTGGACGCCAACTCCGACCTGACGGAGGAGGAGGTCTATGAGGGCTACACCTGGGATCAGCTGTTCAAGGACGAGGCCATCGCCTCCCTGACCAACGTCTCCATCCTGGACCAGGAGGCCAAGGCCGCGGGCTACACCCTCAGCGAGGATGGACAGGCCAATGTCCAGACCGCCGTGGACACCCTCTCCACCTATGCCACCCTCTACGGCACCACCGTGGACTCCTTCCTCAAGTCCAACTACGGCAAGTATATGACCGTAAAGGACTATGAGCGAATCTATGCCAACGTGGTACTGGCCAACGAGTACGCCGACGTCAAGGCCGACTCCTTCGAGATCACCGACGCCGACCTGCAGGCCTATTACGCGGAGCACACCGCCGACCTGGACACCATCGACTTCACCGCCTATCAGCTGACCATCGCCCGCACCGAGACCGATGAGGAAGGCACCGTGGTCGATCTGGACGAGGCTGCCATCGCCGAGAACACCACCCAGGCCGAGGCCCAGGCCAACGAGATTCTGGCCGCCCTCCAGGCGGGCGACATGGTGGAGGCCGCCGAGCTAGCCGCGATCTACGGCGCCAGCGACCTGTCCAACACCAGCTACTACACCTCCTACAGCTTTGCCGACTGGCTCAATGACGCCGCCAACGGCGCCGGGGCCAGCGCCGTGCTCCCCAACCTGAACTCCTCTGACGAGCCGGTGAGCTATACCGCTATTCTGGTCAACGCCCGGGAGCTGGACGAGTATCACGGTGCCGACGTGCGGGTCA
>JAFVAS010000244.1 GCA_017480395.1 Oscillospiraceae bacterium
CCGAGGTGCTGCGGGTCTTCGCCGACATGACCAGCGACGAGGTGTGTGAGAAGCTCCAGAGCGTCCAGGCGGTGTACGGCCGCATCAACAACTATGAGACCCTGGTCAACCATCCCCAGGTCCTCTACCGCAAGACCTTCGTCAACGCCAACTATGCCAACGGCATCTCCTACTCCGTGCCCGGCACCCCCCTGAACGTCGTCGGCATGGAGCGCCAGATGGACTACGGCACCGCCGCCATCGGTGAGAACACCATGGAGATCATGGGCCAGGTCTGCACGCCCGAGGAGCTGGAGCAGGTGGTGGCCCCCGTGCAGAAGCTGGCGGAGGAGAAAGCTGCCGCCCTGTACGCCAAGAGCTGAAAAATGCGACGCGAAACAGCAAACAGAAAGGGAGGTATCCAAAATGGCTGATTACAAAGGCATCCCCATGAGCCCCACCATGTTCGACCATCTCAAGGGCGCCTCCACCGGCGTGCGGAACATGGACTACAACTGGCGCGACATCTGCCTGTACGCCCTGTCCGTCGGCTGCAAGCGGCCCGACACGCCCTACATCTTCGAGCGGGATAAGCGGGGGCTCCACGCATTCCCTACCTTTTCCTCCATCCCCTATCTGAACAACATCACCATGCGCACCATCACCCCCGTGCCCGACGGCACCAATGAGATCTATCGGGACTATCTGGAGCAGATCCTGGGCTACATGCCCAACGGCCTCCACATGGCCATGGAGATGACCTTCCACACCCCCATCGACCCCTACGCCGGCACCTTCGTGGTGAAGGACCACCTCAACGGCATTTTTGACCGGGGCGAGGGCAAGGGCACCGTGGCCGACTGCGGCATGGACGTGTACGACCAGGCCGGCCGCCACATGACCACCCTCCACTCCTATCACTACAACGACGCCTTCGGCGGCTTCGGCGGCCCCAAATTCAAGGCCCCCTCCTGCGAGTTCCCTGACCGGGAGCCGGACGTGAACGAGACCGAATACATGATCCCGGAGATCGCCGCCTTCTTCCGCCTGGTGGGCGACACCTACATCAACCACATCGACTTTGACTACGCTCACGAGCACGGCTATCCGGAGCCCTTCAACATGGGCATGTGCACCTATGCCTATGGTATGCGCATGATCGTCCACAAAGTCATCCCCTATGAGCCGGAGCGCATCAAGTACGTCTACGCCCAGGTCCGGGCCCTCTGCTTCCCCGGCCACAACGTCACGGCCCAGGGCTGGATCGTGGAGCCCGGCGTCATCCACTGGAAGCTTTTGAACGAGGAGGGCAAGGTCCTCATCGGCAACGGCATCATCAAGTACGAGGTATGAGCCGCCTCTGCTTGCTTTTGCAAACCTGTGTGTAAGAAAGGAAGGACAAAAAACAATGACATGGCTTAGCATTATTGGCGTCGCCATTGCGACGGCCGCAGTGATCTACTTGGCCTACAACGGCTACGAGCCCCTGATCTGCTTCCCCATCTGCTCCATCCTCATCTGCCTGACCTCCGGCATCAGCCTGACGGACGGCATCGTGGGCACCTACTGCACCAGCTTCGGCACCATGGTTGGCAAAATGCTCTTCACCTACCTGTGGGCCACCATGCTGGGCAAGGTCATGCAGGAATCCGGCCTGGGCAAGTCCCTGGCGGAGTGGCTGGCCAAGATCATCCCCGTCAAGTTCGCCCCCACCACCATCCTGGTGGCTGGCATCGCCCTGTCTCTTGCGGGCATGTCCATCGGCGCGTACCTGGTGATCTTCCCCATCGGTCTGGTGCTCTGCTCCAAGGCCAACTATTCCAAGGACATCATCCTGGGTTCCATCTTCGCCGGCGCCTGGACCTTCATCCTGGCCGCCCCGCTGATGCCCTCCAACAACAACTACCTGGTGCAGGAGTATCTGGGCACCGACACCTCCGCCGGTCTGGTCCCCGGCATGATCTCCTGCGTTGTGATGCTGGTCCTCAACTGCATCTACCTGCAGTGGACTGCCGCCCGCTGGCAGAAGAACGGCCGCGGCTTCCAGGACTGGGATGATCTGAAGACCCAGGACGGCGACGAGGAGAAGCTGCCCGCCGTGTGGAAGTCCTTCGTGCCCATCATCCTGGTGCTGGTCCTCTACAACGTGCTCAAAATCAAGCTTCCCCTGTGCCTGGGCGCCGGCGCGCTGTCCTGCATCATCCTGGAGTTCAAGCGCTACAGCATCAAGGAGTGGTTCCTCATGTGCACCCAGGGCATGATGTCCGGCGTCAAGGCCCTGATGAACATCGGCACCAAGGGCGCCCTGGGCGGCGTCGTGGCGCTGACCCCCGCTTATCTTGCTCTGATGGAGAACATCAACAAGCTGAACGTCTCCCCTTATCTGACTGCGTTCCTGGCCGCCAACATCATGGCCCTGGTCCTGGGCTCCGCCTCCTCTGCCTGCGGCACCTTGACCCCCGCCATGCAGCCCCAGTTTGAGGCCTGGGTCGCCGACGGCAAGGCCACCATGGGCAACCTGCACCGCATGGTGGTGCTGGGCTCCATCGGCCTGGACTCCCTGCCCCACAACGGCACCATCCTCGCCACCTGCGAAATGTTCGGCACGACCATGAAGAAGTCCTACTTCCCCGTGTTCATCACCTGCACGGTGATGCCCATCGTCACCGGCGCAGTGATCGCTCTGCCCCTGATGCTCATGGGCCTGTAAGCGTTCAGACCGACGGCGCATGACCCCATAGACCGAACCTTGCGAGCCTGCGCGGACACTGGAGCCTGCGCAGGCTCGCGAAAAAACCATGAAAAGAGGGATGACGATGCAGCCCGGCGAGTATCAGCTCCTGCCCATCGACGAGGGCTCCTGGCGCATCCAGGAGGAAAACGTCCGCTGCTTTTTGTTCGTGGGGTCCCAGCGGGCCCTGCTGATCGACAGCGGCTGCAACCTTGCGGACGTGCTGGGCATCGTCCGCAGCGTGACGGACAAGCCCGTGCTCCTGGCCAACACCCACACGGACTTTGACCACATCCACTGCAACACCCAGTTCGACTTTGCCTATATGCACCCGGCGGAGTATGCCTTCTACCACCAGAACCAGGGCGGGACCCACCCCGTCCGGCCCCTGTGGGAGGGGGATGTCATCGACCTTGGGGACCGGAAGTTTGAGGTCATCGAGACCCCGGGCCACACCCCCGGCTCCCTCTCCTTCCTGGAGCGGGAGCGGCGCGTCCTGGCGGGAGGAGACGGCGTGCAGGACTGGCGCATCTTTATGTTCGGCCCCGGCCGGGACCTGCAGGCCTACCTGTACAGCATGGAGAAGCTGGAGCGCCTGTCGGACGCCTTCGACACGGTGTATCCCTGCCACGGGAGCTTCCCGGTGAAAAGCTCCATCCTGCCCGGGCTCATCTCGGGGGCAAAGTCCATTCTGGACGGGACCTGCCCGCGGGAGAAGAATTACTACCTGGATACGCCCATCTGGGAGTATACTATGGGCATCGCCAATATGCTGATGCCCCGGAACGAATCAGACTGACGGAAGGATGGGGAGTAGACCATGAGTCTTGCGGGACTGTTTCATGAGGCGGCGCTGCGTCATCCGGAGAAAACAGCGGCGATCTGCAGCGGGGAGCGGATCGGGTACGGTGCGCTGGAGACCCTTTTCGCCAGGATCGCCGGCCTTTTGCGGGACCTTCTGGGCGCACCGCAGAGCAAGGTGCTGATCCTGGCCCACAACGCCGTTTTCAGCTTGGCCCTCTTTCCCGGCTGCTTCCGGGCCAATATGATCGCCTGCCCGGTGAATTGGCGCCTCTCCGCCGGGGAGGTGGCCTCCATCCTGGACCAGGAGCCCTTTGCCCTGGCCTTTTGCGACAGCCGGACGCTGCCGCTGCTGCGGTCGGCCATGGCCCTGCAGGAGCGGAGCTTCCGGGTGATCGTGCTGGACGGGGAGGAGTATCCCGCCCTCCTCGCCGCGGCGGAGGAGGCGCCCTATGCGCCCCGTCAGGCGGGGGACTGTTCCATCCAGTATTTCACCAGCGGCACTACCGGCATTCCCAAGGGGGTGCTGCTGCCGGACGAGAGTCTGGAGGCCTATGTCCGGACCTACAGCGCCGTTTCGGAGTGGACGGAGGAGGCCATTTACCAGACCTCCGCTAATCTCTTCCACCTCTCCGGCTTCTCCGCCCTCATCAGTCTCTCCATCGGCGGCACGCTCGTCCTGATGGACCAGTTCCGCATGGAGGAGTTTTTGGGCACCATGGAGCGGGAGGGCGTGACCCGGGTGAGTCTTGTGCCCACCCTCATCAACCGGGTGCTGTGCGAGGGGAAGTACCGGGAGTACGATTTCAGCCGGGTGCGGAAGATCGTGTACGGCGGCGCGCCCATGCTGCCCGAGCAGATCCGAAACGTCCAGCGCCACCTCTCCTGCGACACGGAGATCGCCTACGGCTGCACCGAAACGTGCAACATCAGCGTCCTGACGGCGGAGGACCACCGCCGCATCCTCCGGGGTGAGCTGGAGGAGAAGAAGCTCCTCTCCGTGGGACGGCCCGCCCCCGGTGTGCAGGTGCGCATCATGGGGGAGGACCGGAAGGAGCGGCCCACCGGGGCCATCGGCTCCATCACCGTCAAAAGCCCCTTCCTCTACAAGGGCTACTCCGGACCGGACAGCCGCCGGGCCTTCTCGCCGGACGGCTACCACGACACCGGAGATCTGGGCTACCGGGATGAGGACGGGTACATCTACATCGTGGACCGCAAGCACGACATGATCGTCTGCGGCGGTGAGAACATCTACCCCAAGGAGGTGGAGCTCTGCATCTCCAGGATGGAGGACGCCGTCAGCCAGGTGAGCGTGGTGGGCAAGCCAGACCACCTGTGGGGCGAGATCGTGGTGGCCTTTGTGGTGCCCCGCCGGGCGGTGACGGCGGAGGAGATCGTGGATTTCTGCAAAAAGACCATCGCAAGCTACAAAAAACCGCGCCGGGTGATCTTTCTCAAGGAGCTCCCGGTCAACGCCAACGGGAAGGTGGACAAGCTCGCCCTCCGGGCATGGCTGCGGGAACACGATGGAGAGGAGAGCGCACCATGTACAAAAGACCGCTGACCGGCATCCGGGTGATCGACCTCACCACGGCCGGGGCAGGCCACTCCTGCACCAAGCTCCTGGCGGAGTGGGGCGCAGACGTGATCTGGATCGAGCCGCCTGCGGGCTGCTCTGCCCGGACCGTCCATAAATTCGATTTTTATTCCGTGGAGAAGCGCTCCCTAGTCCTGAACCTAAAGCAGGCGCAGGGCCGGGAGGCCGCCTATCGGCTCATCGAGACCGCGGATGTATTTGTGACCAACTACCGGCCCCAGGCGGTGAAGCGGCTGGGACTGGACTATGAGACCCTGCACGAGAAGAACCCCCAGATGATCTATGCCGCCCTCACCGGCTACGGCACGGTGGGCCCCCAGGCAGCGGAGCCGGGATACGACCCCTCTGCTTTCTGGGCCAAGGGCGGGCTGCTGCGGGACATCGCGGAGCCGGACAGCCTGGTGGTGCCGCATATCTCCATCGGGGACGTGGCCACCGGCCAAGGGCTGGCCGGTGCCGTGTGCGCCGCCCTCTTCGGCCGCCTGGCGGGGAACCACGGCGGGCAGTACCTGTCCGTGTCCCTGCTGGGGGAGGCCACCTACCTCAACCACGACGCCCTCATCGAAAACCAGTACGGCGAGCGCTATCCCCACACCCGCAAGGCGCCCCGCCGGGCCCTGCTGAATACCTATCGCTGCGGCGACGGGGAGTGGCTGGTGTTCATCATTACCACCAACTTTGAAAAGGACTTCGTCCCCTTTATGGACCTGCTGGGCCTGGGGGACATGGCCGGGCGCTACACCTGCGTGGAGGACACCATGTATGAGTACGCGCCGGAGTTGGTGACCATTCTGGACCAGGCGTTTTTGCACTTCCGGCGGGATGACGTGGTGGAGAAGATGCGCACTCTGGGCATCCCCGTGAGCCGGGTCCAGTCCACGGCGGACCTCCTTTCGGACGAGCAGGTCCTGGCCAACCGCATGATCTATCCCATGCGGGCCAGCGATCCGCCGGCGGGAGCGGCGGAGCCCTATGTGGTGGTCCCGGCGAGCCCGGTGAAGTTCAACGATCTCTCCAGCGGTATCCACGACCGGGAGTGCCGGGGCCCGAAGCTGGGCGAGCACTCGGTGGAGATCCTTCAGGAGTGCGGCTACTCCCGGGAGGAGATCTCAGCCATGCTGGAGGGCGGCGTCACCGCCCAGGCGGCGCTGTAAGCCGCGCCAACGAATAAGGGAGAAATGAACGTTATGCTGCAACAGATTTTCATCGTATTCAAACAGGTCCTGACGCTGTTTTTGATGATCGGAGTGGGCTTTCTGCTGGGCCGGAAAAAGAAGATCAAGGAGTCCAGCCAGCCGGACATCATCTTTATCATGACCCGGGTGGCCCTGCCCTGCGCCATCATCCGGTCCATGTCGCTGGACGCGACGCCGGAATTTCTGCGCTCCATCGGCTTTGCAACGCTCATCATCGTGGTGGTGACCATCGCCTCGGCGGTCATCTCGCTGTTCCTCTTCCGCTCCTATCCTCAGGAGCAGAGAAGCGTTTTGCAGATGGGCACGGTGTACAGCAACTCCGCCTTCATGGGCATCGCCCTGGTGCAGGCGGTGCTGGGGGACGAGGCCATCATCTACGCCACCCTCATCATGATCGTGGAGACCATCTTCATGCTGATCCACTGCGAGATCACCATGTCTCAGGGGGGAAAGCCCAACCTGAAGAAGGCCTTTTTGACTCCTGGGGTCATCGGCTTTGCCGTGGGACTGGTGCTCATGCTGACCCACATCGCCCTGCCCGGGCCCATCGCCTCCACCATCAATACCATGGGCGGCATGAATACGCCCCTGGCTATGATCCTGGTGGGACTGCAGATCGCCAAGGTGGACCTGCGGACGGTGTTCAACCAGCGCAATCTCTACATCGTCGCAGCCGTCAAGCTGGTGATCCTGCCGGCAGTGATGCTGGTGGCGCTGCGGCCGCTGGGCCTTGCCGCCATTGCCTACAGCGCCATCGTCATCTGCAAGGGTACCACCCAGCCCGCTGTTTTGAGCGTGTACGCGGCGGACCACAAGCAGGACGGCGTTCTCGGCGCGCAGCTGGTGGCGCTGACCACCATTTTGCAGATCGTGACGCTGCCCATCCTGGCGGCCATCACCCAGGTGGTGGTGGGCTGAGCGCCGCTTTCGGGGTCCGCCCGGCCGGGCGGACCCCGTTTGCTGTGTCATCGTTCTGTGTCCCTGCCACCCCTCGCCGGGGAAACGCCCCCTTTTCTGTGACATGACACAATAAAGGCGTGGACAAGCCGCCCCGGGACATGATACAATCATACCAGTATCGACACAGTCCCCCGTCCCGTGCCC
>JAFVAS010000245.1 GCA_017480395.1 Oscillospiraceae bacterium
GCCGCCGCTCTCCCCGTGGGCGCTGTTGTCGGGCAGGAGGATGTTATATCCCTTCCCGGCGTAGAAGGGGGCGAAGAGATAGTCGCTCTCCGCGCTGCTGCCGTCGAAGCTGTGCAGCAGGATGACCGTTACGTCCGATCCCGCGTCGTAGAGGCCGCCCCGGAGCACGGCGCCGTCCGGCGCGGTCACCGTCACGTCGTCCCGCAGGATGCGCTGCTTCCAGTCGTCGAAGGAGATCTGGAGGGGCAGCAGCAGGGCGCTGTCCCCGTCGGTGTGGGCCAGGCCCTTCATCTCCGAGAGCACCGATGAGCTGCCATCATAATTGTCGATGAACAGGTTGGCATAGTAGCGGGGCAGCCGCGTCATCCAGGTCGCGCCGATGATCAGCAGCAGCGCAGCCAGCAGCACCACATGGGTGATCTTCTGGCGGCGGGTCATTTTGGGCTTTTCGTAGGTTTTCTTTTCCCGTCCCTCGGGGGCGGTTTTTTTCTGGAACATCTCCGTCCCCTCCTTACCGGGCAATCTGCATCGAGACCGCGTTGGTGCGCACGGCATAGTCGCCCTTATGCGCGTCCAGCCAGTCCGCGTAATTGCGCTGCGTCAGCTCCTGCCGGGCCTGCACGGTCAGGCTGGACTCCCCCCAGCCGTCGAAGTAGAGCAGATAGCAGCCGGTGCTGCCCCGGAGGACGGCGCTGTCTCCGCTCTTGCGGGCATCGTCGAACACCCAGTCCAGCAGCGCCGTGTCGGCCAGATCCCCATGGGTCAGGCCGGTGTAGCGGCCGTCCGGCGCGGCCTCATCGTCCAGGTCGCTGTACGCCCCGGCCACAGCGCAGAAGGCGTCCAGGCCGCCCCCCTGCTCCGTGGCCCGCAAAAGGGCCTGCTCCGCCTTGTACTGGGCGTTCTCCCACTGGCGCGCCTCCCGCTCCCCGGTCTGCCGGTCGGTGGCGGTGGCAAAGTAACACACCACCAGGTTGGCGGTCGGGTAGTCCTCCCCGGAAAGCCCGGCGGCATAGGCGGCTACCGCCGCCTCATCCGGGATCAGGGCAGGCATCAGCGCCTCGTCCCGGTAGGCCAGCGCCTTGGTCCGGCGAGCCTGCTGGGCATAGAAGGTCTCCTCCGTCATACCCGCGTCGTAGACGCCGGTCAGATAGCTGGAGACCTGCGTGACGTTGTTCATCACGCAGTACTCCCGCAGCAGCCGCTCCTGCAGCGCGGCATTGGCGGCGACGGCGGCGCTGGCGTCAAATCCATCGGCATTGGCGGCGGCGCAGAGGATCTCATACTCCTGCATGTCGTCCAGCGCCTGGGCGCGGAAATACTCCGCCCAGGTGGTATCGGCGTCATACTGCTGTCCCTTCAGCCGGGAATTGATGTCCAGCCCCAGCTCGTCCAGCTCCTCCCGGTGGGCGGTGACAAAGGCGCTGTACGCCTCGTAATGATAGAAGTTATACTCCGCAATGGTGTAGCTGTGGTTCCCCACATGCACCGCGGGCAGAACGCGCTGGGGGATGCCCATTCCCAGCAGAATGAGCACGCCGATGACGGGCAGGCAGGCCAGGATCAGCGCATTGGAGCGTTTTTTCATCGCAGGATTCCCTTTCTGTTTCGATAGACGATCTGTGAAATATCATACCGGACGCGCCCGAAAAAGGCAAGGGCGGCCGTGTCCGCTAGGATAGTCCACGGCGGTTTTTTAAAACCAGGAGCCGGAATGTCTCCATTCCGGCTCCTGCCGACGTTCCCAATACGGTTTGACTTCGGTCAGGCGATCAATAGAAGATGATGGCACCGACCACAGCGACCAGGCTGAAGATCACGGGGAAGAGGACCGTCAGCACAAAGCTGTACTTGTAGGACTCCTTCATGTTGGTTCTGAACACGGCCATACCCTGCGCCAGCATGGCGGAGTGAGGCAGGGAGTCGAAGGTGGTGGCGGCGGACACCGCAATCCGGTGCACCGCAGCGGGGTTGACGCCCAGCTGGTTGCCGGGGCCATACATGGGGCCGAAGGTGGACAGCCACATGACCATGCCGCCCACGCCGTCGGCGCACAGAGCGGCGATCAGGCAGACGGACAGCCACACAGTCAGGTAGGGGTTGACGTGGATGTTCATGAAGGCGCCCATCAGGGTGTCATAGCAGGCGGAGGCGGCAGTCACCTTGCCGAAGCCATAGACGCAGGCGGCGACAAAGATGAAGCCGAACATCTCGGTGCAGCCCTGGGACAGGATACGGCCCAGCTTGATCTTGTGGATGCAGGTATCCCAGTTCAGGAAGACGATGACGGCGCAGGTGATCCACATGCCGAAGATCAGAGCCTGCATGGCGGTCAGGCCCAGGTTCTGGAACACCAGCACCAGGACGATGATCAGGACGATGGGCAGGATGGCCTTCCAGAAGGCGGGCAGCTCCAGATCGCCGAACTCAGCGCTGGAACCGAACTCATCGGCCTCGTCGGTGGTGTAGTGCTCGCCGTTCTTGCGGGCCTTGTGGATCAGGTGCTGCATGTAGATGATCACCAGGATAATGCCCACGGCGGCGGTGGCCAGGGACAGCAGGGGCGCGGCCATGGTGGTGGTGCCCAGGAACATGGTGGGCAGCACGTTGGGCATGGCGGGCACGCCGGGCAGGGTGAAGGTCACGATGGGCGGCACGGCGATGCAGGCGGCGTAGCCGATGTAGATGGGCAGGTCAACCTTCTTCATCAGGGAGAACGTCATGGTCGCCACGATGAAGATGTAGGTGTTGATGCCGGCCAGCTGCAGCAGCGCGGCGACAATCGCGATGATGTAGGGTGAAAAGTCCGGGTTGATCCATTTGATCATGGTGTTGGCCATGGACTCGCCGGATTTGGTCTCCCGCATCAGGAAGGAGAACAGACCGGCGGAGATGAAGCCAAAGCCATTCTGCCCGATGAACTCACCGACGCCGGCGATCCAGGTGTTGGTCATGGTGTCGATGAAGCCCATGCCGCTGCCCAGGGCGACCACCGCGGAGGCGATGATGGCGGAGGCGGCGGTGTTGATCCCCTTATAGCAGAGGATGACGAACAGCACGATGCCGCCAACCAGCAGGATCGCAGAGACCGGCACGGAGCTCAGGAACGGGATAGGCTGGGGAATCGCTTCTTCTACGGGTGGCATAAAGTAACCTCCTCATTTTCTCGTTGTTCTGGGTGGATAGGGACGGCCCGTCCGGCATACCCCCCGGTCTGCGGGGACAGGCTGCAAACCTCGGGAACAGAAAGTCTGCGAATATTATATTACAGGACGGGGCGAAACTTGTAAAACCACCAAATGGAGCGCAACCACAACCGGATGTTTCACTCTTCGTATTTTTTCAGCATCTTGGACAAAACGGCGTTTCCCCTTTTGACGCGCGCAAAACCCCCGGCCGCAAACCCGTGGCCGGGGGAACGTAATATGATGGAGGATTCTTTTTTATTTCGCGCCATTCCTCTGGCTCTGGCTCACGCTCTCCACAAAGGCGCGGGCGCAGCGCTTTTTCAGATCCTTGCGCCAGGCAAGCACGACATCGGTGAACTGCCCGGTGGGATAGGAGCGGAAGGCGGCGCTCTGCACCAGGCGGCAGCTGTCCAGCAGGAACATGACCCCCTCCATCTGCTCCACCGACGCCACCGAGGACTGCAGGTTCTCCGTGGGAATCAGGTGCTGGGTGGAGAAGCCGAAGTTCAGCATCCGCCGGGCCATCAGCATCTCGTCCGCCGTCGGGTCCGGAGTGTAGAAGACGGGATCGTTGCGAAAATCCATAAAGCTGGCGTCCGGGGTGGCCCTGGGATCATCGGAGGAGACCACCAGCATCTCCTGCTGCCGCCCCACAGAGACATAGGAGAAGAGCTCTGCGGCGCGGTTGTCAGCCAGCTCCTGGGAGAAGGTGAAGGCCACGTCCACCACACCGTCCTCCAGCCACTCCAGCATGGTCCAATGGGGCGCGCTGGAGAACTTGATCTTGATTTCCGGATGGGCGACGCGGAAGGCATGGTGCAGCGCCCGGGTGTCCTGCCGGATCTCCATCAGCTCGGGCATACCGATGTTCAGCGTCCGGCTCCAGTCGCTGCCCAGCTTCGCCGCCTCCCGGTGGGCCTCGGCGACGATTTCATCCACCTGGGAGAAGGCGCGGAAATAGATCTCCCCCTCCGGCGTCAGGCTCAGCCTGCCCCGCTCCCGGTTGAAGAGGGTGCAGCCCAGATCCTGCTCCAGCTTGGCCATCTGCTTGCTGACCGCCTGCTGGCTGAGATACAGCTGCTTGGCTGCCTCGGTGAATTTTCCCACCCGGGCCAGAGTGAGAAACGTTTTTACCGTTGACTCATTGACCATCTCTCGCGCCCCCTGTTTTATATATTTAATTGTATCATAGCACAGAGCCCCCCGTTCTTCAAGATGGACTTTTGATAAAAGTAACCGGCAGTTGTGAGATTGTGCCGCTTTACTGTTTTACTTTCCCGATCCCCCTGTTTAAAATAAAGATAAGCGGAAGATGGACCCCCCGCCATCGCAAAAACGAAACCGACGTTTCCCAACCGCTTTCCCCTCCGGCCCGCGCCGGAGGGGAAGAACATAAAAACAAGGAGGTAACCGCTGCTATGGCTAGAACATTGGAAGAGCTGAAGCTGGGCTTCGCCCGCGTGGAGGCCGCCCAGGCCTGCCGCAACCTGATGGGCAAATACAGCTATCTGCACACGGCAATGCGCAACAAGGACTATGTTCAGCTCTGGGCCAACCGGGAGGACGACCTGCTGGTCATGCCCTGGGGCTATTATCAGGGCATCGAGGGCGTGCGCAAATGTTATCTGGAGGATCACGGCGACCGGAATGATCCGGAGATCCAGGACTCCCCCATCCTCAAGGGCGGCATGATGATGCACTGCATGGACACCCAGGTGCTGGAGGTGGCCGCCGACGGCAAGACCGCCCAGGGCGCCTGGATCAGCCCCGGCCACGAGAGCTGCTTTATCCCCGACTTTGACAAGATCCCCGGCTGGAAGAAGGGCGATCCCGTGCCCCCCGACGCACCCATGGTCTCCTCCTGCGAGTGGGCCTGGAGCAAATATCAGGTGGACTTCATCCTGGAGGACGGCGAGTGGAAGTTCTGGAAGATGCGCCTGTGGCCCATCTACAAGACCGACTTCTATGTCTCCTGGACCGACCACCCCGACATGGACCCGGTGGACTTCCCCTTCCAGAACCACAAGCCGCTGCCCCGGCCCAACTGGGCCTGGAGCCCCGACACCGTCTATCCCGCCAACGAGCCGGAGCCCCCGCTGCCCTACGAGCACTATGAGGACGCGGTGCCTGCCCTGTGGGCGGAGTACAAATAAGGAGGGATCAAGTCATGACTGAGCAAGAAATGCTGGAAGCGCTGACCCTCAAGCTGGAGCGGCTGGAGGCCCAGGAGGCCTGCCGCAACCTGATGGGCAAATACAGCTATTATCACACCGCCTTCCGCAATGCGGAGTACATCGACCTCTGGGCCAAGCGGGACGACGACCTGCTCGCCATGCCCTGGGGCGACTATGTGGGCTTTGAGGGCGTCAAGGCCTGCTACATGAACGACCACGGCGACCGCAACGACCCCAAGACCTATGAGAGCCTCAGAGGCTCCGTGATGATGCACACCATGAATACCGAGATCATCGAGGTCTCCGCCGACGGCCAGACCGCCAAGGGCGCCTTCTTCAGCGATGGCCACGAGACCTATATCGAGGGCCGCGTTCCCGGCTTCCAGGATCCCAACGCCAAGCTGGAGCCCCATGCCGAGTGGTGCTGGGGCGCCTACGCCGTGGACTTCATCAAGGACAACGGCGAGTGGAAGATCTGGCACATGCGCCTCTACCCCATCAACAAGAGCGAGTACGGCACCAGCTGGGTGGACGCCATCCAGCCCACCCCGGAGGACTACACCTTCACCAGCGGCAAGCTCGCCCGCCGGATGTGGCACTACTCCCCCGACGAGGTCTATCCCGCAAATCAGCCCGCCATTCCCTGGCCTTACGAGAAGTTCGAGGACGTGGGCATCACCTTTTTGGACGAGGAGGACTGAACCATGAGCGAACTGAACGATCTGATGCTCCAGGCCGAGCGTCTGGAGGCGGCGCAGGAGTGCCGCAACCTGATGGGCAAGTACTCCTATCTCCACACCGCCTTCCGCAATGTGGAGTTCATGGAGCTGTGGTCCAAGCGGGATGACGTGTCCCAGACCATGCCCTTCGGCAAGTTTATCGGCTATGAGGGCGTCTATCAGAGCTATGTGGGCTTCCACGGCGACCGGAACAACCCGGAGGATTACGAGGAGCTGCGCGGCCTGATGATGATGCACCAGATGAGCACCGACGTGATTGAAGTGGCCGAGGACGGCAAGACCGCCAAGGGCATCTGGATCTCCCCGGGCACCGAGACCGCGCCTCAGCCCGGCAAGGAGAAGGGCTCCTGGTGCTGGGGCAAGTACGAGGTGGAGTTCATCAAGGAGGACGGCAAGTGGAAGTTCTGGCACATGACCCTCTTCCCCCTGTTCCTGACCCCCTATAACCGCTCCTGGGGCGAGCCGGAGCTGGAGATGGTCGGCAACGGCGAGATGCCCGGCATGGGCGAGTTCTGCCACCCCCTGGAGAAGCCCTTCTGGAAGTATGGCCCCGACGCCATCTATCCCGATGACGAGCCCGCCGTCCCCGCGCCCTACAAGACCTCCTTCCCCGAGAATTGATTGATGTTCCGCAGCACAGACTGTAGAAAATAGTCTCACAGAGTTCGCCGCCGCAGCGGCGAATGAAGTCAAATTCATTTTCTCCGGCGACATGTGCGTCGGAGAAAATACTTCTCGGCCTGTAAACGTGCGACGCGTAGCGGAGTGCGCTGCAGCAGGCCGCAGCCTTCTCGTTGGCAAAGTTGTTGACTTTGCCAACGATTTAAGTGCCCCGGCTGTCCAGCCGGGGCATTGTTGAAAGAGCTTGACCCACCATACGGAATAAGATATAATTATGATCCCAAGTAATTATATGAGGTGAGAAGAATGAACCCCTTTTATCCCCATCTGTTTGAGCCGCTGACCATCAAGCGGACCACCTTCCGCAACCGTCTCTTCGTCGCCCCTCACATGATGTCCCACATGGACTTGACGGGCCGTCCCGATGAGACCATGATCGCCTTCTACGCAGAGAAGGCCAAGGGCGGCTATGCCGTCGTCACCCTGGGCGACTCCCCGTTGGATCGGGAGCACGCCGACAC
>JAFVAS010000246.1 GCA_017480395.1 Oscillospiraceae bacterium
GGTTTCACCGAATTCCGCCATCCGCAGATGGCGGAACAAAATCATGTTCCGTCATTTCCGGGGACATGCGCCTCGGAAATGACACTTCTCATGACGGATGGACCGACTTTTTCGCAAGAAATCGAGGTTCATCCGTCATGCATCCCCTTTGTCGGAAAAGGCCATTGGCCTTTTTCGACAACCTGAAACTGCGCATAACACCATGCGCAGTTCTCTGTTATGATTGCCCGGCTTCCTCCACCATGATTTCCAGCACACGAAGAATACGGCGCTGCTCCTCAACAGGTAGGGCCAGCAGCTTTTTGGAGACCGAACCGCTTTCCTGTCCGGTTGCCACATCCAGCACATCGGATAGCAGCAGATTGGCGTCACATTGCAGGGCATTAGCAATGGCGACAAAGGTATTGAGCTTTGGGGTTTTGAACCCACACTCAATATTGCTGATATATTTGGTCGACAGATCCACCATCTGGGCAAGCTCTGCCTGTGTGAGACCGCGTGACTTCCGCACCTCTTGTATCCGTTTCCCCACTCTTTGCGCGTCCACAAGCATCCTCCTAACAGACAGCAATCTATCTGTTAGTAAGTATATCCGTCAGCTCGCTCCGCATAAATCCACCATTAGTAATATGTATTACTATCAGAAATACTTTTAAGCTTTTATTTTATACTCTTAGTGAGTTGCCAAGTTTGCGAAGCAACCCTTTGAATGGACACTGTGAGCCTGCGCCAGATCAGCGGTGAGCATCCCCTTCATCCGGTGCAACCTCCAGCCCGGTGAGGTACCGCCGCACCATGTCAAAGGCGTGGTGGCAGGCCATATTGCGGTTGCGGCCCCGGCTGGTGTTCAGGTGCAGCTCCCGCACCCAGGTTTGTTTCCCGTCGGAAAGGCCGACAAAAATCAGCCCCACCGGGTTGCCCCGCTCGTCTCCATCCGGGCCGGCCAGGCCGGTCACGCCCACCCCCAGGTCGGCGTTCAGCCGGGCGCGGACACACTCCGCCAGGCTGGCACAGACCGGGCGGGACACCGCGCCATACTCCTCCAGCAGCGCCTCCGGCACTCCGACGGCGGAGCGCTTCACCGCGTCGGTATAGCAGACGATCCCGCCCCGGAAGGCGGCGGAGATGCCGGGAATTTCCGTCAGCCGGGCAGCGATCATGCCGCCGGTGCAGCTCTCCGCGGTGGCAAGGGTTTTTCCTTGCTCCAGCAGCAGCTCCCCCGCCGCGTGGGCCAGATCCTTCACATCCGCGCCGTAGATCAGGTCGCCGAACACCGCGCGCAGATGGGCCTCCACCGGGGCGATCAGCGCCTCGCACTCCGCCGGGGTGGCGGCCTTGGCGGTGATGCGCAGCTCGGTGGAGCCCTCCTTGGCGTAGGGGGCCAGGGTGGGATTGGACATGGACAGCATCTCATCCCGCAGCCGGGCCTCCATGGCGGACTCCCCGATGCCGAAGAGGCAGAGGGTGCGGGACAAAATCTCCCCGTCCCCCGCTCCCTCCCCCCGCAGGTAGGGCACCACCCGGTGGCGCAGCATGGCCGAGCACTCCCGGGGCGGGCCGGGCAGCATGACCACGGTGATGCCATCCTGCTCCCAAGCGCAGCCCGGAGCGGTACCCCAGTCGTTGGTCAGCACCGTGCAGCCCTCGGGCAGCATCGCCTGCTGGAGGTTGTTCTCTGTCATCTCCCTGCCGGAGGCGGCGAAAAACGACTCGATCCGCCGGGCGGACTCCGGGTGAAAGACCAGCGAGCGGCCAAAGCACTCCGCCAGCACATTTTTGGTCAGGTCGTCGCAGGTGGGGCCGAGACCGCCGGTGGTGACGATCAGATCGGCCCGAGAGCGGGCGATCTCCACCGCCGCCCGCAGGCGGCCGGGGTTATCCCCCACCACCGTGTGGTAGTACACGTCGATGCCCAGGGCGGCCAGCTCCCGGGAGATCATCTGGGCGTCGGTGTTGGCGATGCTGCCCAGCAGCAGTTCGGTGCCGACGGCGATCAGTTCAGCGGTGTGGGGCATGGTTCGGCTCTCCTCTCTGTCGGATACGGGGGATTACGCGCACAGCCGGGCGATGACCGCGGCGTAGATTTTGGCGCTCATCAGCAGCTGGCTCAGCTTGGCCCGCTCGTTGGCCCCGTGGATGCGGTTGTCGAAGTCGGGGTCCTCCGCGCCGAAGGCCACGCCCCCGGGAATGTCGTGGACATAGGTGCCGCCGCCGATGGCCTCGCAGTAGCCCGGCTTGCCGCTGAAATGCTCGTAGCAGTCCAGCAGCGTGCGGATGAAGTCGGAGTCCTCCTCCACCATGTGCACCTCGCTCTTCTCCCCCACGCAGGCCCAGCCGTGGCGGGCAAAGGCCCGCTCCGTGGCGCGCACCAGATTTTCCTCCGTGGCGCAGGCGGGGGCCCGGACATCAAACTGTCCGCTGAAGCCGGTGGGGTTGATCTCCAGCAGCGAGAAGGCCAGGGTCAGGGGGCCGGAGACGGCGTCCTCCTGGGCCACGCCCAGGGCGCGACCGGCGTTGTCCCCGTAGGGGAACAGGGCGCTCAGCTGCCTGACCGTGGTCAGCTGGGGGTTCTCCGCCAGGGGCAGCTCGGCCACCGCCTCCAGCAGGGCGGTGATGGCGTTCTTTCCCTCGTCAGGGAGGGAGGCGTGGGCCTGGACGCCGTGGGCCCGGAGAATCAGCCCATCCCCGTCCTCGGCGGTCAGGGCGACCCCGGTGCGCTCCTGCACCCGGGCCAGGACATTCGATACGTCAGCGGCGGTCAGGCCGGAGATTCGGGCCGATGCGTCCCCGGGGGCGACGTTGATGCGGATGCCGCCCCGGAGGGACACGAGATGGGGGCCGCTTACCGCGGTCTCCTCCCAGGCGTGGGAGAAGGTGGGGGTATAGTGGGCCTTCTCCACGTTGGTCACCGGGAAGGCGGCGTCCGGCGTGACGGAGCAGGGGGCGAAGGGATTGTGGCTGTAATAGTGGGCGATGTCGCCGGAGCCGCTCTCCTCATCGGTGCCCAGCACCAGCTTGACGTTTTTCGTCAGCGGCACCCCCAGCTCCCGCACACAGCGCATGGCCAGCAGGGCCATGACGGCGGGGCCCTTATCGTCGGAGACGCCCCGGCCATAGATCAGGTCGCCGTCCCGCACCATCCGGTAGGGCTCGGTATCCGATCCCTCGCCGGCACACACCACATCAAGATGTGCCAGTATATGCAGGGCGGCGGGCTTATCATTGAGATCCACCAGGCCGACATAGCCGTCGTCCTGCCCGGTGGCAAAGCCCCAGTCCCGGGCCAGCTGCAGCGCCCGCTCCAGCGCCTCGGCGGGGCCGGGGCCGAAGGGCTTGCCCAGCTCGGCGGGGCCGCTGGTGGAGTCCACCGCGATCAGCGGGGCCAAGGCGTCGGCCAGCTCGTCCTCCCGGCCGTTCATCCATGCGTCGATTCGTTCGTTGAGTTCCATTGCTTCTGCTTCCTCTCTGCGCCGCAGCGCGTTCTATTTCCGTTACAGACAAATCATAGCAGACTGGGCGGAAATGTCAAGGCGAAGGGGGCGGGGCGTCTCTTGCGATTTTGCACGGATTGTGCTATGGTATGGGAACACACATGATATAAAACACAGAAGGAGGTGGGCGCGTGTATACCAGGGATCGTACCGAGGAACAGGTGCTCATCATGCGGGCCCAGCGGGGGGAACAGGACGCCTTCCGCGCCCTGGTGGAGCGCTATCAGGCCCAGGTCTACACCCTGGCCCGGCGCATGGTCTCCTCCCCGCAGGATGCGGAGGACGTGGCGCAGGAGGCCTTTTTGAACGCCTGGCGGGGACTGCCCCGGTTCCGAATGGACGCCAAATTCTCCACCTGGCTCTACCGGCTGACCGTCAACGCCGCGTCTGACCTGCTCCGCCGCCGCCAGCGGACCCAGGAGACCCCCCTGGACGACGAGGACTCCGCCCTCCAGCTGCCCGACCCGGCCCCCGGCCCGGAGGAACAGGCCCAGCAGAGGCAGCGCCGCGCCGCCCTCCAGCAGGGCATCAATGCGCTGAGCGAGAACCACCGCAAAATCCTGCTGCTGCGGGTGGTCAGCGATCTGGATTACGCCCAGATCGGGGAGATCCTGGAGCTGTCCCCCGGCACGGTAAAATCCCGGTTGGCCCGCGCCCGCATCGAGCTGCGAAAAATCCTGCGCCAACAGGGGAACTATTTTTCGGATACATCGTCCAATCAAGAGAAGGGAGGTGGGACGCCATGAGGGAGTGCACGGAATATTGGGAGCTGATCTCCGCCGCCCTGGACGGCGCGCTCACCTCGGAGGAGGAGCGGCAGCTGGAGGCCCATCTGGCCACATGCCCCGACTGCCGCGCCCTGCTGGAGGAGCTGCGCGCTGCCGAGGCCGACCTCGCCGCGCCGATTGCGCCCCCCAGCGGCTTTGCCGATGGTCTGATGGCCCGGGTTGCAACAGCTGAGCAGGAAATTCCCTTTACAGACCTTCCCCAGGATCGGGCACCGAAGCAGGCCGCCCGCAGCCGGATGAAGCAATGGTGGAAGCCTGTAGGCACCGTCGCGGCCCTGGCCGCCTGCTTCCTGCTCATCCTCGGGGTGGGGCGGATCGTCAATCTGTCCGGCGTCTGGCGCTCCAACAGCACGGCTGGCCAGAGCGAGCCCGCCGCGGCCAACACCGCAGACACCGCCCCGGAGAGCGCCGCAGCCGTCGCGGAGGAGCAGGAATCCCGGGAATCCAAAGCCGATCTCCCCCTCCCGGAGGAGGCCCCGGCGGCGGCAGAGCCCATCGCCCCCGGCAACATGAAGGACGCCGAACCGATGGACGGAGCCCCCGCCGAGGATGCGGTGGTGGAGAGCGCCGCCTCGTCCAGCGACGCGGCGGAGGAACCTTGGCTCTACCTGGACGGAGTCCTCTATTTCCCCACGGAGACGGAAGTGATGCACCTGGACAACGGGTATCAGCTGGCGGGCACCCTCCCGGAGGAGGCGGCCAGCGATCCCGCCCTGTCCGGCCTGGAATACTACACCGACCCGCAGGATCCGTCTCAGCTCTATCTGCTTATCGATGGCCGCTATCAGCTCTGGAAAACCGAATAATATGCCGCGACCACCGACTCCGTCGGTGGTCGTTTTTTGGGAGGGCTCTGTCTCCACTCCGCCACGGCGGAGCGCCCTCACCGCGTTTGGCGATGGCGATCTTGAAATGGGGACAGGGAACGGCGGCTCCTCCGTTCAGATTGAAATGGAAAACCCCGCCTGTTCAGCAACGGGCGGGGTGGAGAAATTTGAGTGCGGGCATGGCGGAAAACGGAAATTTGTTAAACTGATTCTTTTCGCTTCTTCCAATCATCCTCCAACATTGCCATTAATATATCATCAGCATATTTTCCGCGATCCATAACTGCATCCCGAAGAATCCCCTCTTTTTTAAATCCCGCTTTCAAATATACTTTTTCTGCACGAGGATTAAAGGAATACACATCTAATTCTAAACGATGCAGCTTTAATTCTTGAAATGCAAAATCACGCGTCATTTCCGTTGCCCAACTGCCGATTCCGCGGCCTCGTTCTGACGGATGAAAAATACCGATGCGAAAATTCGCACACCGTAAGTCCCAATTAATTTCATTGATTACACTTTCTCCAATGATACGACCATCTGGCGCTATAATCAGAAAGAAATATCTATCATCTCTATCAATAGAATTTACAAAGAATGAAACTACCTCTTCTTTTGTAAATTCCTCTTTGCATCCGGTCAATCGTGCTGCTTCCCTGTCGAGGGGGCAGAAATTTTGAACATAGTATTTTTCGGCGTCTTCTTTTCTGGCGAAACGAATCGTAAAACCGTTCTTTTCCCATATGAGATTATGATTCATTCTAATCACCTGTTCAAATCCCGATTTTACCACCTCATGATATCAGAACCGGTAAGCAAAGACATGGAGCAGCCGACTCTGCCAGCGAAGGGGAAGCGCAAACGCCCCCTGTACTTCTGTCACTCCCACTTGGCCCAGACCTCGGGACAGTAGCCCACGGTGGCCTGCCGCCCGTTGCGGACGATGGGGGTGCGGATCAGCCTGGGGTTGTCCAGCAGGTGCTCCAGCTTCTGATCGTCATAGGCGTAGTAGCTCAGGACCTTGGCGTCGGGGTGCTTGGGGTCGATCAGGCTGTCCACGCCCCCCACCGCCCGGGCCACGTTCTCCAGCTCCCGGGGGCCCATGCCATAGCGGGGCAGGTCGATGAACTGGAACTTCACCCGGCGCTCCTGAAAAAAGCGCTGGGCCTTCTTGGTGTCAAAGCACTTGTTCTTGCCATAGATCTGGATGTTCATGCTTCGGCCTCTCCCGCATGGATTTTGGCGTACTTGGCCTGCACTTCCTTGATCTGACCGCAGCTCATCCGCCCCTCGGGGCAGCGGCCGGTGGCGACGCAGCTGGGGCCGCTGCGGCGGAAGAGGTTGGGGGCCACCGCAAAGACCAGCTTATACATCTCCTCCGCCAGCGCCCGGATCTCCCACTGAGCCCGGTTGCAGCAGCGGATGGCGAAGAAGTTGTTGAGGCTGCGGGCGTTCATGGTGACCACCATCTTGGTCTCGCAGGCGTTGGGCAGCACGAAGCGGGCGTCCTCATTGGCCTTCTTCTCCGCCTTGGAGTGGGCCTCCTTCTCGCTCAGGCCCTGGGCGAGAAAATCCGCCTCGTGCTTTTGGGTCAGCGCCTCGGCGATGGAGAGGTAGTGGGCCGCCTCCTCCCGCATGGCGGTCAGGAAGCGCGCCTTGGACTCCGGATCGGCCTCCACCTCCGGGGGGACGACGAAATGAAAGTCGTCCAGGCGCACATAGCGCTGGCTCTGCACGGAGTAGGAGGCGATGCGGTGCCGGGTGATCTGGGCCAGCAGCGCCCTTGACACCCCCTCGATGGCGAAGGTGAAGCTGGCGTGCTCCGTGGGGCTGGCGTGGCCCAGGTTGGAGAGCATGTTCAGGAAGTTCGCGCTCTTCTCCGGCGTCAGATCCTCCATCAGCTTGTCCACCCCCACGGCGGAATAGCACAGCTTGGCGGCGGCGGCCACCACCCGCTCCGGCTCCGGGGTGTGGGCGATCAATTCCACTTTCAGCATTGTAACTTCCTCCCGAATATCGTATAATTGTACTCAGTTTAGCACATTTCAAGGAGCAATACAAGAATGGAACTGAAACAGGCCCGGGGGAACACCTGGTATCTCGCAGACATGCAGCTGATCCCCCTTTACCGGCTGGATGAGCACCGGTGCATCCTGCTGGACAGCGGCATGTACGCCCAGCGCGCCCTGCTGGATCGGGCGCTGGGGCGGGAGGGCTTGATCCCCGTGGGAATCCTCGGCTCCCACAGCCACTTTGACCACTCCTCCAACCACCGCTACCTCCAGCAGAGATATCAGATTCCGGTGGCCATGTCCCTGGCGGAGGCGGCCCTGGCCTCCACCCCGGAGACGCTGAAAACCATGTTCTTCGCCCACTCCCCTGCGGAGTTTCTGGCCGACGCCCAGGGCGTGCGCCACATGGAGGTGCGCTGCGACCGGGTCATCCTGCCGGAGGAGCGGGAGGTCACGCTGGGCGGCGTTCGGTTCGAGATCGTCCCCACCCCCGGCCACTCGGCGGGCCACATCTCGGTGCGCACCCCGGACGACGTGCTCTATCTGGCGGACGCGATGATGGCCGGGCGGGAGCTGGAGCAGGCCAAGCTGCCCTACCACTTCAACCACATGCGCGCCCTGGAGACGCTGGAGCATCTGAAGTCCGTTCCCGCCGCCTGCTATCTCGCCGCCCACCGGGGGGTGCTGCCGGAGCTGGGCGACCTGCCCGATCAGAACATCGCAAAAATCCGGGACCGGGCGGAGCAGATTCTCGCGCTGCTGTCCCAGCCCGTCCACATCTGCGAGCTAACGCGCCTGGTCTGCCAGCATTTTGGCCTCCACTCCAGCCGTCCGGAGCTGGCGGCCAAGTACGAGCGCAATGTCCGCACCTATCTCGACTACCTCCGGGACACCGGCCGGGTGGACACCATCCTGCGGGACGGGGTCTTCTATTATCAGAGAAAAGATTAAAAAATCGCCGTTCTTCACGGAAGAACGGCGATTTTAATGCCCGCTAATATCAGCAGGTGCACCGGGTAAAACAGGTAAAATCCCCATTGGAGGGGGCGGCTGTCCGGCCCGCGCTGACCGTTGTATCGCTCCACCAGGGCCAGGGGGAGGAAGGTTCCGGCGTAGATCCAGAAAAGGCGCTCCATCCAGCCCACATAGGCCGCAACGCCGGAGATGGCGCGGTATCGGAAGGGCATATAGAGAAAGACCAGGGTGAACACCAGCCAGGGCAGGGCCCGGGAGAGGGCGGGGTGCCCCTCACGCAGGCGGCGGGCATACCAGAAGGCGGCGACGTAGAGGATGCCGATGCAGTCATAGTCACTGCCGATGGCCCATGCCGCCATCCCCACGGCAATCAGCGCCGCCAGCTGGGCCAGCGCCGAGAGGGGCAGGGAGCGGGGCGTGAGCGAAGCATCGATGTGATCCACACACCACAGCGCGACCAGGCCCAGGCTCAGGGTGAAAAAGACGTTCTGATCCGACCAGTCCACCGCCGTACCGGAGAAAGCCAGGTCATAGCACACCTCGGAGCCGGCGGAGAAGATCAGCATCCGCCCCAGGTAGTCGGAGAACCGGCGGGTGTGGAAAAAACCCTCCACCAGCAGGAAGCAGTAGATCGGGAAGGCGCACCGCCCGATGAAGCGCAGCAGCGGGGCGTGGGGGAAGAACAGGTAGCCCACATGGTCGATCAGCATGGTGACCAAGGCGATCAACTTCAGAACAAAAGCGGACAAGCGCTCACCTCCGGGGTTAAACTTCCGATTCATCATAGCACGAAACGGCGGCAAAGACAAGAAACGGCCCGCAGAATGGATTCCTGCGGGCCGTTTGTCGATTTAATAGTATTTGCGCTCGAAGGTGCTGACCATAAAGTTGAGGTCGTTGGAATACTCCTTCAGCTGGCCGTTGACGTAGATGCGGTATCTGGGGCTGGACGCTCCGGCGTCCTTCAGCTCCACCAGGCCATAGCTGACCCGCTTGCTTTTGATGGTGGTCTCCATGTGCAATCCCTCCTGTGATCTGTCGTGGGGTTTCCTGTGGGAACATCATACGCCCGGCGGCGGGAAATAGCAAATGAAAATACGATGAAATTTTGTCAGGCCAGCTCCTGGCAGAGCTGCTCCAGAGCGGCGCGGCTCTGATCGTTCAGGGCGGAGCGGATGGTCACGGTGGTGGGCAGGATGGTCAGATCCTTGCTCCCCTCCAGCAGCTTTGCCATGTCCTTGGCCGCCGAGGGGGCCCAGCTGCCGTTTTCAATAAAGGCCACGGTGCGGTTCTGATAGCCCCGCTCCGTCAGGTGGTGCAGGTAGGTCTCCATGGCCGGGAACACCCCGGTGTTATAGGTGGTGCTGGCCAGCACCA
>JAFVAS010000247.1 GCA_017480395.1 Oscillospiraceae bacterium
GATGAGCTCCGTCTGGGTCAGCTTCACCAGCGCCTGGAACAGGTCGTCGTTGTAGATGTTCAGCCAGTCGGGCACATATTCGGGCAGCGGCTCGCCGTTCTGCCTGGCCCGCTCGGTGTCGGCGCGGAAGGCGTCCAGGGAGCGCTCCCGCTCCTCCACGATGTGGTTCAGGAACAGCTTGAACTGGTTGTAGATCAGCCGGCCAAAATACTCCGAGAGGTCGTCCCCGGTGAGGTAGCCGGTGAGATACTGCCGGATCTCGCTGAAGACGGTCATCATCAGGCGGCGGATCTCGTCCACCTGGTACTCATCCACCGGCTTGGACTTCTGCATCAGCAGGGCGATGTCGAAGATGGTGCGGGTGGGGTCGGTGTCCTCGGGACGGGGAAACTCGGGCAGCTCGAAGTGCTCCAGCTTCCGGCGCAGCAGCGCGGCGTGGAGGGGCTTCTTGACGTTGCGCTCCTGGCGGATGACCTTCTCGATCTGCCGGTGGATGCGGGCCACGTTCAGCGGGGAGATGGTCAGGGAGTCCAGCACCTCGTAGAGGTTGTCGCAGGGGGTGCCGTTGGAGACCACCATCTCGTCGCTGGTGCCGTCCTCGAAGCGCAGGGAGTAGAGCTCCCGCTTCTTGTCGTTGACGAAGCGGATGGTGCCGGTCAGCAGGCCCCAGAACATGGCGGCCTGGATCTCATACTCCTGATCCCGCTCGCTGCCCTCGTCCAGGTCGGGCAGGGCGCTGATGACGTGCCAGTTGCGGTCGATATGGGGGGTGATGGCCAGGCTCTTGGTGGTGTCGGGGTTGAGCTGGCTGATGAGCTCGAAGTATGCGGTATAGTACTCGCCGCCGGCCCGGTCATAGGTCTGGGCCTTTTTCGGGGGGGCGAACTTGCTGAGGTTGTTGGCGCGCAGGCCGTAGATGGCCTGGTAGAAGACGATCATGTGCTTGTCGATGCTCTGATCGGCCACGCCGCCGAAGTTGCCCAGGTGCTCCTCCACAAAGGCCTTGTGGTCGGCGGGGGCGTTCTCGGTCAGCTCCACGCTGTAACAGGAGGCGGGGATGGTGCGGGGCTCGACGCCCATGGGGCTCTCGATGAAGGGCTTGCTGAGCACGCCGGCGGCGGCGATGATCTTGGCCGCGTAGATCTTCCAGGCGTTGTTGTCATAGCCCTCGCTGGCGTTCTCCAGCTCGAACTCCTTCTTCATGGCCTCCAGCACGTTCATGTCCACCTCGGAGCCGTACTCGGCCATGATCTGGCTGCGCCAGAAGGCCATGACGGAGCCGATGACCAGCTCGTCGTTCTCGTCCACCTGGGTGCCGTCGCCCTTGTCGTCGTAGATGTCCAGGAAGAACTGGTCGCTGGTGGGCTTCTTGTCCATCAGGGCATATTCCTTGCATCGGTTGAAGATCATCGCTGTCAGGCCGCCGGGCAGCTCCAGGCTGTCGCCCATGTAGACGACCTCCTCCTTCATGCCCCGCAGGCACTTCTTGGAGGCGCAGACATAGCGGGTGGGCTGGCCCTCGGTGTAGGCGTAGAGGTTCTCCAGGGTCTCCATCTCGTGGCCCACGTCCTCGATCTTGCGGTCCAGGATGGAGTAGAACTTGTGCATGGCCTCGCACAGGCCGTCCACATAGGAGATGGCCTCCCGCAGCACCTCCCGCAGGACGTACTCGGTGCGGTACTGGGTGACCTGGCTGTAAAACTCGCTGAACTGCTCGTCCAGGGTGGCCTTGGCCTGGCTGATGGCGCCCCGCTTGAAGAAGCGCTTGCGGCCGCTCATGTCCCGGAACTGGAGGTCGATGTAGTCCTTCGCGTCCTCCTTCTTGTCCTCGGTGGCCTCGTCGTCGAAGGTCTCGGTCTCGAAGTCCTTGAACCACTGGTCGATGTTGCGCACCTTGGTCTCCTGCATCTTGATGCGGGCCTCCAGGGCGTAGTGCAGCTGATAGAGGAAGTAGCGCACGGCATTGGGGTGGGCGATGACGCCGGTGACCGCGTCCTTCAGCCAGGTCTCCAGGCGGAACTCGTCGCTGCCCCGGGTGTAGTCGGCGTCGTCGTGGAACAGGGAGTAGGCGATGGTTTTGGCGGACTCCTGGGCGGCGCGGAAGGCGGAGCCCTTGTAGACCTGCAGCTTGTTGTACCAGTCGCTGTACACCTGCTGGTATTTGTCCTTGGCGGCGCTGGCCACCACCTCCTCGCAGACGGTGCAGGCCTCGGCGGCCTCCATCACGTCCTTGCGGTTGGCGACGGCGGCGGCCTGGGCGTAGCGCACCAGGGCCAGCAGATACTGCTCCCAGCGGCTGCCCACGGCGAAGGAGCCCGTCTCATCCAGCACCATGCACTGGCGGCGCCCCGAGGCGTCGAAGGCGCGGTTGCTGTCCGCCCCGGCGTCCACGGTGGTGATATAGTGGCGCATCCGATCCAGCTTGGGCACGGACAGGCCCTTGCGGCGGGCCTTCTGGGTGGCGTCCCGCTCCTTGCGGAACTGGCTGTCCACCCGCAGCCAGTCGATGGACACGTTGTCCTTCAGCCAGCTCAGGGCCAGGTACTCCTTCACGTCCTCGATGGGGTAGATGATCATGGAGGAGCCCGCGCCGCAGTAGCGGTTGCGGCCGCCGGACTTGCACAGATCGCGGATCACGTTGTCCTCGGAGGAGTTGGAGCGCTTGCTGGTGGGGGCGATGGACTGGGCGTAGATGCAGCTGGCCGCGTGGTCGAGATAGTCGGCAAAGCTGTTCTGCTTGTTGCCGTCCATGTTCTGGGCGTCATAGAGGAAGCAGAAGTCCATGGGGGAGACGTTGTAGGCCTCGGACTCGTCGCTGCCCGCCCGGGGCACCACGAACTCCAGGTGATACTTGTCATCCAGGGAGCCATCCCCCTTCATCAGGAAGGCGTCCAGCTCCCGCAGGGCGGCGTAGGCGTTGGCCTTCAGGTTGTTGCGCTCCTCCTGGCCGTGGATGACCTCGTAGAACACCTCGGGCAGCATGAAGAAGCCCCGGATGATAGCGGCGTTCTGCTGGAAGCGGGTGACCAGGTAGTTGCGGATGTACATGGCCACGGGCAGGATCAGGCCGGAGCCGGTGCCGCCGCAGAGGGAGCCCACCAGGATGACCCGCAGGGCCTGCATGGACGCCTCGCCGTTGAGCTTGTAGAGCTCCTCCACCGCCTCATGCAGCGGATTCATCTTGCCGGTCTTGATCGCGGTGTTCAGGGCCAGGCGGGAGATGGAGCGCACCTGCCCCGCGCCCTCGGAGAGGGTCTTGCGGTTCAGGATCTGGTTGACCGGGAACCAGTGATCCCGGGCATAGGTGTCCTGATCCAGATACTGGCCCACAGTCTGCTTGGTGGAGGTCTGCACCACCTGGATCTCCGGCGTGCGCGCCCGGATGTCGTTGAGCTCGTTGACGTCGGTGTCAAAGACGACGTAGCTCAGGTTCTTCTCCATATGGTGGCTCTTCGCGAGCAGGCGGACGCGCTGGACGATCTTGGAGCCGGTGCCGCCCAGACCAACGAGTAGGGTAGGTGCTGCCATGATGAATTCCTCCTAATATCTGAATTGTTTTTTTATCGTGTTCTGGTCGGGCGCTCACACATGCGCCTTGCCGATGGGGTTGCCCATCCCGTCCAGGTTGTTCAGGGTGACGTGGGTGTATTTCTTCTTTTTCAGCGCCTTGGCGTCCACCCGCTTGCCGTTGAGGGTGACGTTGCTGCCGGTGTAGGACTCGCCGTTCACCACATAGAAGCTGCCGCTCCCCGCCGCCTTGATGGTCATGTCGGCGAAGGGGCAGTGCAGCGGGGCCACATAGAAGCCCAGCTTCGCCCGCTGGGGCACATAGGGCAGCAGGTAGGTCAGCAGCACCCGCTTCTTCTTGACCTCCACCTTCTTGCCGGTGAAGACATCCTGGCAGTAGGGCTTGAGGCTGCGCCATTTGAGCTTCTTCTTGCCCAGATAGCCGATCAGCAGGAACAGGAAGACGGCCACGGCGATGATGGCGGCCAGGAACCGGGCGATGATGTCCAGCAGGGACATGGTCTGCACCCGGAGGATGGCGTTGTCCGCCCCCTGGTAGACCAGCTCCCCGTCCTCCAGCACGCCGGTAACGGTGACGTTGAGCTCCACCACCTGATCCAGGTGCTTGAGGGAGAAGGTCACCGCCTCCACCGGGCTGGGCTGGAGCACCCAGGTGCCCTCCGCCTCGCCGGAGGAGATGATCCAGGTCAGCTTGTCGCCGTCCCCGGTCACCCCGGTGATATCCAGCTTCAGGTTCTTCCGCTGCTCCCGGGTCACCGGACTGTATGCCCCGGTGTACTCGTCCTTGGTGTAGATGTTCAGCAGCGCCCCCAGGCCGGAGGCGGTGTCCACCGCCGCGTCGGTGGAATCCTGGAGGGTGTCCTCATCCAGTACGGCGGGGGTGAGGGAGCCGTCCTCCTGCTTCTCCGCCGTGGTGTTGAAGGTGCCCAGGTTGATGGGCTCGGCGGGGGGGATGATCTCCAGCCGCAGCTCAGAGGCCACATAGTCCGCAATGGTGAGGTTCGCGGTGGTCGTGCCGGAGCCCATCTGGTTATTGAGCTCATATTCCGCCGTCATGGTCAGCTCCACCGCGCCGGCGTCGGTGTCCTTCATGTCGGTGACGTAGTCGGGCCGCACCTCCCAGGTGCCGACCTCCGTCCCCTTGGACACCAGCCAGCGGACGCTGCGGTCGCTCTTGACGTGGAAGTTCTCGGCGCCGATGGCGTTCCACTCCGCCTCGGTGATGCGCTCCCCGGTGCCGTGGTTGGTGGCGGTGACCAGAACGGGGGCCGCCTGGGGCCCCAGGGCGGCGAGCTTATAGCCCTCGCCGGGCACCGAGACGGAGAGGTCGAGGCGGATGGGCTCGGGGTACACCGTGTACTCATGGTGGTTCTGCACCGTCACGTCCCCGGGCAGCACCGCCCAGGCGTCCAGCGACACCTCGCCCTGGTTCAGGTGGATGCGATCCACGCTCTCGTCGATCTGCTGGGTGGCGGCGCCGTTGGTCAGCTCGGCGTGGAACTGGGCCCCGTCCAGCAGGTCGGATTGGAGGCTCTCCCCGGTCAGGGGGTCCACAAAGGCCAGGCGGATGCCGTAGTCCCCCTCGTAGTGGGTCTCCCCCGCCGTGACCTCCACCCCATTGGCGTCGATGAGGCAGCAGTCGATGTCCGCCCCGGCGATGTAGTAGATCTCCACATTGGAGGTGTTGGAGATGGCCAGCTCATAGGTTCCCTTGGGGTAGGGGCTGCCCTCCGGGGCGGTGTAGGTCTGCACCAGGCCGTGCAGCCCCGGGGCCACCACGGTGTTCTCCCCGGCGGGGATGTTGGCGTCGGTGACCAGCACCTCGTTGCTCTCGGTGGCCTTCAGCTCCGCGCCGTTGCCGCTCAGAGAGCCGATCTTGATGTTCTCCCCCTGGGCGAAGACCAGGATCTGCTTGACTGGGATATCGATGTCCAGCGTCATGGTGGTGCCGGAGGCGGCAATATGGCTGGCGGGCAGCACCTGCTGCTGGAAGATCATATTGGCAATGTCGGTGATCTGTCCCAAAATGTCGGCGCTGGAGTTGGCCTTAAAGGCGTGGAAGCTTCCCCCGGCGGAGGCGGACAGATCCTCCGCGGCGGAGTCGATGGCCAGATAGACCACCTGCAAGCCCTGCTCCGCGTAGCGCCGCAGGTCGGACGCCACCGGGGAGCCGCCGGGCTGGAACTGCCCGTCGGTGAGCACCACCAGCCAGCGCTCCGCCCCCGCGTCGGCGCGCAGCAGCGCGTCCGCCGCCGTCCCCACCGTGGCGAAGGGGGTGTTGCCCGTCTGCTGGGTGGCCGCCACCACCAGGGTGCGCACCCGGTCGTTCTGGCTCCCGGTGACGCCGGTGGGCGCGTTGCCGTAGTCGTGCATGAAATAGACGTTCATCTCGTCCTGCTCCCCCAGCATGGTGGCAAAGACCTCCATGGCGTAGAGGGCCTGACTCCAGCGGCCCGTCTCCTCATACATGGAGCCGGAGTCGTCGTACACGATGTTGATGATCCGTCGGTTCCCCGCTGCGCTGGCCGAAAAGCCCCCCGGCACAATCAGAACAAACGCCAGCGCCAGGGCGCATAGCAGGCTGATCCATCGCTTCAAATCCGATCACGTCCCCTCTTCGCCCGGGCCGCGGCCCGGGCGAATCTATAAAAAATATGAACAAATTGAAAACATACACTCATTTTACAGAAAAGCGCATAACGCGTCAATGCTTTACCCGCCTCTTTTTTGTTTTTTCCGGCATTTTTCATCCCCCTTTCATCTTTCTTCGCGCCGGGCAAAAAGGTGATGAACTCCAACGGACTTTCGCCGCTTTTTTGACCCCGAAATCGCGCTCCGTCCAAATGGCTGCGCCCCGGAGACACCGCGCAATCCCCGCAGCGATCCACTCCCCGGGCTGCCCCGGCCCCAAGCAGACGAAAAATCGCGCAGAATAGACGGCCGGGGTTGTAAAGATTCTTTTTTTCGGTAAAATATAAAGTGGAATGATTTGATCCCCCGGAAGGAGCATCACTATGCAAGCAAACGACATCATCCACGGCTTTACCGTCCGCTACACCCAGTCCCTGCCCGAAATCGGCGCGACGCTGGTGCGCATGTCCCACCCCAAGAGCGGGGCCGACCTGGTCTGGCTGGACCGGCGGGACGACAACAAGACCTTTGCCATCACCTTCAAGACCATCCCCCAGGACGACACCGGCGTGTTCCACATTCTGGAGCACTCCGTCCTCTCCGGCTCCCGGAAGTACCCGGTGAAGGAGCCCTTTGTGGAGCTGCTCAAGAGCTCCATGAACACCTTCCTGAACGCCTTCACCTTCCCGGACAAGACCATGTACCCCGTCTGCTCCCGCAACGATCAGGATTTCCTGAACCTGATGGACGTGTATATGGACGCGGTGCTCCACCCCCTCAGCATCTCCAATCCCCAGGCCTTTCTGCAGGAGGGCTGGCACTACGAGCTGGAGGCACCCGACGGCGAGCTGGCCATCAACGGCGTGGTCTACAACGAGATGAAGGGCTCCTTTGCCTCCTCCGACACCGTGCTGGACGCGGAGATGAACCGGCTGCTCTTCCCGGACAACTGCTACGGCTGGGAGTCCGGCGGCCACCCGGATCACATCCCGGAGCTGACCTATGAGCACTATCTGGCCAGCCACGCCCGGTTCTATCACCCCTCCAACGCCCGCATCTTCCTGGACGGCAGCATCGACACCGACGCCGTCCTCGCCCGGCTGGACGGCTTCCTCTCCGAGTTTGACGCCATCGACGTCCACGCGGACATCCCCCTCCAGGCCCCCGTCGCCCCGGCGGAGCGCACCGTATTCTACGAGATCGGGCCGGAGGACGACGAGAGCCGGAGGGTCATCCTGTCCAAGGGCTTCGGCTTCGCCCGCTTTGACGAGCCGGAGAAGCTCCTGGCCTTCTCCGCCCTCTCCGACGTGCTGTGCTCCTCCAACGATTCCCCGCTGAAGAAGGCGGTGCTGGAGGCGGGCCTGGCCGACGACGTGTCCCTGAGCCTGATGGACGGGGTGCAGCAGTCCTATATCAGCCTGATCGTCCGCAACGCCGCCGAGGCGGATGAGGACGCCATCTGGGCCGCCCTCCGGGACGCCGTGGAGGAGCAGGTCAAAAACGGCATTGACCGCGCCCAGCTGCGGGCGGTGCTCGACCGCCTGGAGTTCTCCGCCCGGGCCAAGGATTTCGGCTCCACCCCCCGGGGACTGGTCTACGGCATGCTGGCCCAACAGAGCTGGCTCTACGGCGGCGACCCCGCCCAGGATCTGCGCTCCTTCTCCCTCTTCGCCCCGCTGCGGGACAGGCTGGAGACCGACTATTTCGAGGCCCTGCTGCGGGAGGCGCTGCTGGACAACCCCCACCGCGCCACCCTGAAAATGCTGCCCTCCAAGACCCTGGGCGAGGAGAAGCAGGCGGCGGAGCGCGCCCGACTGCGCGCGCTGAAGGAGCGCTGGAGCGCCCAGGAGGTCGAAGCGGTCATCGACGGCTTCCGCGCCTTCCGCGCCGCCCAGGAGGCCCCCGACGCCCCCGAGCAGCTCTCCACCCTGCCCCGGCTCTCCCTGGCGGACATCCCGGAGGAGATCCCCCCGGTGGCACAGTCCGTCTCCACCCTGGAGGGCGTCACGCTCCTCCATCAGGTTCTGGAGACCGACGGCATCCTCTACCTAGACCTCTATTTCTCCCAGCGGGATGTGCCGGAGGAGCAGCTCAGCCTGCTCTCCCTGCTCGCCTCGCTGTACAGCGACGTGGACACCGAGAACCACAGCGCCCTGGACCTCTCCGCTGAGATCGACCGCACTCTGGGCGGCTTCTCCGTCGCACCCATGGTGGTGGGCCGCCGGGAGACCCCGGAGGTCTGCGATCCCTATCTGGTGGTGCGCCTGGCCCTGCTGGAGAGCAAGAAGGCCCAGGCCCTGGCCCTGATCGACGAGATTCTGAACGCCTCCCGCTTCACCGACGCCGTCCAGATCGGCAATCTGGTGCGGCAGCAGCGCGTGGAGCTGGAGCAGCAGATCACCATGTCCGGCAACGCCTTTGCCAGCCAGCGGCTCTCCGCCCGCTGCTGCGCCGCCGGGGCGGTGTCGGAGCGGCTGAGCGGCATCACCCTGCTGCGGGCGCTCCAGGGCTGGGACAAATCCCTGCCCGACGGCGGGGAGGCGCTGTGCCAGGCACTGACCGCGCTGAGCGCGGGCCGCTTCTCCCGCGCCCGCCTCACCGTCAGCCTCACCGGCGCGATGGACGAGGGGTGGCTGCGGCAGGTGATCGCCCGCTTCCCCGACACGCCCATGGGCGAGGCGGCGGATTACACCCTGTTCCCCCAGGAGAACGAGGGCTTCCTGATTCCCGCGGAGATCGGCTTTGCCGCCAAGGTCTCCCACCTCAGCCGGACGGAGGGCGTCAGCGCCGGCGCGCTGAAGGTGGCGGCGCAGTTCCTGACCTATGACTACCTCTGGAGCGAGGTGCGGGTCAAGGGCGGCGCCTACGGCACCGGCTGCGGCACCAGCGCCTCCGGCTCCGTCAGCTTCACCTCCTACCGCGACCCCAGCCCGGCCCGCTCCCTCTCCGTTTACGACGGGGCGGGGGACGCCCTGCGGGCGCTGTGCCGGGCGGATGAGGCGGAGCGCACCAAGTATATCGTCAGCACCATCGCCGGGGAGGAGCCGGTGCGCACCCCCCGCCTGGAGGGGAGCTACGCCGCCACCCTCTACCTGCTGGGGGAGACCGCCGAAAAGCGGCAGAAAAAGCACAGCGAGATGCTGCACACCTCCCCCGACGACCTGCTCCGGGTGGCCGACGCCCTGGATGTGCTCACCGCCGGGGCGGGCATCTGCGTCATCGGCGGCAAGGAGACTCTGGACGCCTGCGGCGACGCCCTGGCCCGGGTGGAGGCCATTCAGGCGTAATGCGCAAAAAAGAAAAGACCCTTCGGCTCACGCCGAAGGGTCTTTTGCCCGCTCCAGGAGCGGTTGAGCGAGCTTGCGATTAAAAAAGTCGATGAGCGGGCCCATAAAGAAGGCGGTGACGATGGTGCCCACGCCGATGGCCCCCGCCGTCCGGAACCCCAGCAGGCAGAACCCGGCAGCCACGCACACAAGGTCGGTGCCCACCCGCTGAAACCGGAAGGGGGCCGGGGTGCGCCGATCCAGCACCAGCGCCCAGACATCGTAGGTGGAC
>JAFVAS010000248.1 GCA_017480395.1 Oscillospiraceae bacterium
CCCTCGCCGACGCCATTCGGTTCAGCGGACTGGAGGGCGCAGTGTCAATCCGTCGGATCAGCTCTCCCCAGGAGGCCGAGGGCATCCCCGGCACCATCGATCTGGTGGACTTCGGCCTGCTCCCACCCGGGGGCTGGGCATATCAAAAAAACCAGGCCTGCTGCGGTGACGCGGCATTTCAATATATTGTCACCGCCATCCGTGATGCCATGGCGGGCGCTTGCGACGCCGTGGTCACCGGTCCCATCAGCAAGGAGGCCATCCACATGGCCGGCCACCACTACGCCGGCCACACTGAGATCTTCGCAGACTACACCCACACCCAAAAGTACGGGATGCTGCTGGCCAGCCCCGATCTGCGGGTCATCCACGTCACGACCCATGTCTCCATGCGGGAGGCATGTGATCTCATCTCCCGGGAGCGGGTGCTGAACACCATTTGCCTGGCCCAGACGGGAATGCGCCTGCTGGGGGTGGAGCACCCCCGCATCGGCGTGGCGGGATTTAACGCCCATTGTTCGGAAAACGGCTTATTTGGAGATCAGGAAGCTCTGGCCATCGAGCCCGCCATCCGGGAGGCCCAGGCCATGGGCTACGACGTGACGGGGCCTGTCCCGCCGGACACTATCTTCTGCAAGGCCGTCGGCGGTCTGTTCGATGTGGTAGTGGCCATGTACCACGACCAGGGGCATATCCCCATGAAGCTGCTGGGCTTTCGGATGGACCCCAACACCGGGCTGTATCAGTCTATGACAGGCATCAACTGCACCATCGGCCTGCCCATCATCCGCACCTCTGTGGATCATGGCACCGCCTATGACAAGGCGGGCGACGGCACCGCAAACGAGGGCAGCATGGTGGACGCCATCGAGGCCGCCTGCGTGATGGCGGAGAATCTGAAGGTGTTGCAGACATCATGACTCAATTGTTTATCATTGCCGACGATTTCACCGGCGCTCTGGACGCGGCCATTCCCTTTGGCCAGGCGGGGATTCCGGCCGTAGTCTTTCGCGGGGCGGAGGTGCCCTGGAGCTCCCTGCCCGAGGATACCCAGGTCGTCTCCGTCAACATCGCCAGCCGACATCTCCCACCGGAGCAGGCTGGGCAGCTCTGTGCCGATGCCGCCCGGGACGCCCTCGCTCACGGAGTCCCCCTTCTGATGAAGAAAACTGATTCCGCCCTCCGGGGCAATATCGGTAGCGAGTTGGCTGCCTTAATGTACAGCGGAGGCGGACATCCTCTGTATTTCCTCCCCGCCTTCCCCGCCGCAGGGCGCACCACCTGCGACGGCATCCAGTATTGGAACGGGGTCCCCGTCGCCGAGACCGCCTACGGCAGAGATCCATTTAATCCGGTGATGACCTCCGAGGTGGCCGCCGTCATCGCCCGGCAGAGCGCCCTGCCCATCCAGCTTCTGCGCCCACACGACCCCATTCCCGCGCAGACCAATACGATCTATATCGCCGACGCATCAGAGGACGCAGATCTGGTTCGCTTCTGCACCGGCCTTCCAGATCAGAGTCAGCCCCTGCTGCTGGCGGGTTGTGCCGGGCTGGCCGCCGCACTGGCGGAGACCTGGAGTGGAAAGCCCTCCCGCCACCAAAGAGCCTCGATTCACCACCTGTTGGTGGTCTCCGGCAGTCTTCATCCGGTCAGCCGCAGCCAGATCCGCTCCGCCGCCAACTCCGGCATACCCCTCTATACCCTGAACCCGTCTGACGAGGATCAATCCCATCTTGTCACCGACGTGGCGGAGGCGTTGCGGGCATCTCCCATCGTTCTGGTAGAGACCACCGGCAACGCCGACGTCCCAGGGAGTCCCAGCGACTGCAGCGACCGCATCGCCGCCGCCGCCGCGGAGATTTTGCTGCATAGCGGCAATGACACCGCCCTGGCCGTCTTCGGGGGGGACACCCTGCTCTCCATCGCCTCTCTCTACCTTCAGGACGGATTTCACCCGGAGAGCGAGCTGGCCTCCGGCATCCCCGTCACCCGGGCAGAGCGCAAGGACGGTGTCCCCATCACCATCGTCTCCAAATCCGGTGGCTTCGGTGCAGTGGATATTGTGGATCAGATTGCAGATTATTTTGAGTTAAGGAGCACACTATGAACGGAATTTTCAAACACATGGCTGCCCCCGGTGCCGAGTACCGCACCGACCTGCCCATCCCAGAGGTGGGGCCAACCGACCTGCTGGTGCGGGTACATGTGGCCGCCATCTGCGGTACCGATCAGCACATCTATCATTGGAACGAATATGCCTCCACCCGAGTACCGGTGCCCATGGTCTTCGGCCATGAGTTCGCCGGCGACGTGGTCGCCGTGGGTGAGAGTGTGCGTTCCTTTCGGGTGGGTGATCGGGTCGCCACCGAAACCCATATTCCATGCGGCCATTGCTACCAGTGCATGACGGGCAATCAGCATAACTGCGAGGAAATGAAGATCATCGGCGTCCATGTACCCGGTGCCTTCTCTGACTACGCCGTCATTCCCGAGGCATGTGCCTGGCGCTTTGACGATTCCCTGAGCTATCGCCACGCCGCCATGCTGGAGCCCATGGGCGTGGCCGTCCACGGGGTGTTCTCCGGGGAGATTGCCCTGCAAAAGACGGTTATTCTGGGCTGCGGCCCCATCGGTGTCATGGCCGTGGGCGCCGCCTACGCCGGAGGCGCGGCGGGTGTCATGGCCGTGGATATTTTTGATGACAAGCTGGCCATGGCAAAAAAACTGGGGGCGTCCGAGCTGGTGAACACGCGGAGGGATAATCTGGTTCAGCGCATCCTGGCGTGGACAGACGGCCGGGGTGCCGACGTCATCATCGACTACACCGGCAACGTCGGCCTGATTGAAGAGGCCTTTGGCGGTCTGCGCAAGGCCGGCCGCTTTACCATGGTCGGACTGCCCAGCAAGAAGCTCTCCCTGGATCTGACCAACGCCGTGGTCTATAAAGAAGCACATATCAACGGCTCCACCGGACGGCTGATGTACCAGACCTGGTACCAGTGCGAGGCCATCCTCAAATCCGGGGCCATCAGCCTGGACGATGTCATCGGCGGTGTCTACGATATGAGGGACTTTGAGCGTGCCTTTGCCGACATTGCCGCCGGACACCCCGGCAAAATGCTGTTCCTGACCGATTACGGCAAGGCAAACGGCGACTGATCGCGGGAGAGAATGGCCATGATTCGAAAAAAGGGAACCTATAAGATCGACATCCGCAAGCAAATGATGGGAGGGCTGGGCCAGTTCGTGGTGGAGAACATCCTCAACCCGGACGAGATGCACGAAAAGGGCCGACTCTTCGCCCGGGGAACGCTGGCCCCCGGCTGCACCGTGGGCTATCATGTCCACGTCAAGGACATGGAAATCTGCCATTTCCTGTCCGTCTCCGGCCAGGTCCGTGATCAGGATGGCGTGGTCACCACGGTGGGAGCGGGAGACACCAACATCGTCGAAGTCGGCCAGGGCCATGAGATTGTCAACACCGGCGATACAGATTTAGTCTATATCGCACTCATCCTATATAAATAATACGGAGGAATTGTTATGAGCAACCATCCCCTGAGCCATTCCGATCTTTTGGAGCTGCGCCGCTGGAACACCCCCACAATTTATAACGGCTGGGAATCCGTGACACGGCAGGAGCGGCTGAACGTGGTGATGAGCAATGGCGACGTCCACGACTATGTCCCTCAGATCGGGCCTATGGTGGGCTATGCCGTCACCGTGGAGTATATCTGCAGCGACGCTAAAATCAAAGAGGAGAACCCGGATTGCTATATGAAGCTCTATGAGTACCTCGCCTCCGTTCCCGGCCCAAAGGTGATCATCGCCAAGGATCTGGATGCCCCCAACTGTGTCGGCTCCATCTTCGGAGAGGTCACCGCAAACGCCTATCACGCGTTGGGCTGTGTGGGCGCCATCACCAACGGCTATGTCCGGGACGTGGACGAGGGGTCCTACGCCGGGTTCAAGATGATGGCCAGCCGCCTCGGCGTTGGACATGCCTACTCCTGCCCGATCCGCTTCGGCACCGAGGTGGAGATCTTCGGGGCAAAGGTACGGCCGGGCATGCTGATTCACGCGGACAAATACGGCTTCATCGCCATCCCGCCGGAGGACACCGAGCATCTGCTTGAGGGGGTACGCTTCATGGACTCCAACGAGTGTCAGACCACCATTCCCGCTGGGCGGGACACAGTGGGCCTGACCACCGACGAGGTCGTGGAGCAGCTCCGCAGGGCCAACGCCCAATTTGCCGAGAATGCCGCCGTCTTTCGTCGGCGGCTCCTGAACGGCTGATTTGGATTTTGATCGATCATCCCTCTCTTCACGGAAGTGTCTTCTTGGTCAGAACGGGCGCCACTTCCACCTTATCCTCCCCCGATTCTGAAACGGAGGTATCCCCATGGTTGTATACGCCCTGCTCGCTGTTGTCGTATGCGCCGTATTTGGCATGGCCGGCACACATCAGCCTGCGAAATCCGCCCGATCCGCCCTGGTTTTGCTGGGATGCAGCCTTGCCGCCGCCGCAATCGGAATTGCCGCCGCCGCAGTCAGTCTGTATATTCTCTCCGGCTCCAGCACCTTTGTCGGAGCTCAGGCTTTCAGCGACTGGAGCATCCACGACATAGCCCTGCTGGCCGCCATGGTCCTTGGCGCAATCGTCGCCGTATGCGCCCTATTTATGGCATCCTACGCAATTGGAAAACGGATCGGTTGGGCAAGAGAGGAGCGGGAGGCGAAAACGCGGAACGCCGCATGCCCGGCAAGCGGACTTGACAGCAGAAAAAAGGAATTTTAAAATACAGCTATCCGTAGGCATGGGGGGCGATCTTGTGGACAGCAGAATCATCGAGCAGCTATCCATCGTCACGCAGGAGGAGCAGGCGCTGCTCCACGGTCAGAAAGTCATTGACAGGAGCCTTTACATGGATGGCAGCCACGATGTGATCTCCGGCCAGAAGCTGCTCAGCCCCGGGAAGGTCATCACCGTCCGCCCTCACACCGGGTTTGTCCGGTTCCCGGAGCACACCCACGACTATATGGAAATGGTCTACATGTGTCAAGGGCACACCACCCATATCATCAACGGCACCTAGATCGTGCTCGGTGCCGGAGAGCTGCTGATTCTGGGCCAGAACGCCCGGCAGGAGATTCTGCCCGCGGGCCAGGATGACCTTGCGGTGTACTTTATCATTCGCCCGGAGTTCTTCGGCG
>JAFVAS010000249.1 GCA_017480395.1 Oscillospiraceae bacterium
GGACGGCGTCATCACCATCGTCTACGCCACCCCCGAGGCCGCCGGCATGCCCACGGACACCATGTCCCAGTGGGTGGCCCAGGAGATCACCGCCCGCTCCGACGGCCACATCGTGGTGGAGGTCCACAACGCGGGCACCCTGGGCGGCGACACCGAGCTGGTCAGTCAGGTCATGGAAGGGACCATCCCCCTGGTGGGTCTGAGCATCTCCGCCCTGAGCCAGTACACCAACCTCTTCGAGTGCACCCAACTCCCCTTCCTCCTCAGTGACTACGGCAAGGAGAAGGCCGCCTTTGACAGCGACGAGTACGCCGCTCTCGTCAGCCAGGCCGAGTCTGAGCTGAACCTCAAGTTTCTGGGTTCCGCCGAAAACGGCATGCGCCACTTCGCCTCCAAGGTCCGGCCCATCAACGTCATCGAGGACCTGAAGGGTCAGAAGCTGCGCATCATGACCAGCCCGGTCATCCAGGAGACTATCACCCGCCTGGGCGCCAATGTGACGACCATGGCATACAACGAGGTCTACACCGGCCTGCAGAACGGCGTCATCGACGGCGAGGAGATTAACATCACCTCCGCAGCCATGCAGAAGCACTACGAGGTCATCAAGTACTTCAGCGAGATCGGCCTCTATCCCTTCCCTGCGGTGTACGTGATGAACGGCAACTACTGGAACAAGCTCTCCACCGAGGACCAGCAGCTCATCGCGGACGTGTTCGCTGAGGGACACGAGAAGGCCTTCAACGAGTTCCTGCCCCAGATCGAGGCCCAGTGCAAGCAGGCCTGCACCGACGGCGGTGTGTCCTTCAACACCGTGGCGGACCTGACCCCCTTCCAGGACAAGGTGCTGGATCTGTACGACGAGTACGCCGCGAAAAACGAGAAGATCGCCGCGTTTGTGGAAATGGCCAAAAATCTCGCCTGAGCGCAAAAGTTTGAGGGAGGCTTCCCATGAAGCTATACAGAAAAGCAATGTCCGTGCTGCATATGGCGCTGATGGCTCTGGTGTCCGCGGGGCTGGTGGTCATGATCTGCGTGACCGCTGTGGAGGTCATCCGCCGGTATCTCTTCGGGCTTTCCTTCTCCTGGTCGGAGGAATTGGTCAAGTATCTCATGATTATGGTCGCCTTTCTGGGCGGGTCCGTGGCCTACCAGGACAAGGGCCTGGTGGCGCTGGACATGGTCACCGGCAAGCTGACGGGCCGCGTGAAAAACGCGGCGGGTCTGGCGGCAGAGCTTTTAACCGTGGTGGTGATTGCCGCGCTGTTCTTCTACTCCATGCGGGCAATCCTGAAGCCGGGCGTCTACCGGCAGATCAGCATCGGGCTGGGGATCTCCATGGCATGGCCCTGGGCGTCCATGCCCATCGGCTTTGCCGCCATGCTCCTCTTCTCCGTGGAGCATCTTTATGACTGGGTCACCGCGATGGTGAAAAAGGAGGGCTGAGATATGGGCATTGCGCTGATTTGTTTTGTCGTGGTGCTGCTTCTGGGCATCCCCATCGCCTTCGTTCTGGCGCTGACGGGCATGATCCATCTGGCCGCCATCGACCTATCGTACTTGGCCGTCGTGCCCCAGCGGATGTTTGCCGGCATCAACAGCTCCAGCCTCACCTGCATCCCCTTTTTCATCGTGGCCGGAGAGCTGATGAACGGCGGCGGCGTCACCCAGAAGCTGATGGAGTTCGTCAAGGAGCTGGTGGGCTACGTGAAGGGCGGCCTGGCCTACGCCACCATTGTGACCGCGGCCATCCTCTCCGCCATTCTAGGCTCTCCCAACGCCGTTTCCTCCATCCTCTGCTCCGTGCTGCTGCCGGACCTGAAAAAAGAGGGCTATGACATGGAATTCGGCGGCGCGCTGATCGCGGCCTCCGGCGTGCTGGGGCCCATCATCCCGCCCAGCACCACCTTCGTCATCTTCGCCACCCTCAGCGGCGTGTCTGTCAAGGGCCTTTTCATGGCCGGCATCATCCCCGGCATCCTCATCGCCATCTCCTATGTATTTGTGGTGGCCCTGTATGTGCGCCGGAAGGGGCTGCCCCGGGCTATCGACCACATCGCCCCCCGGCGGCTGCTCCGCTCCTTCGTGCAGGCCATCCCCGCCTTGGTGGTGCCCCTGGTGATCGTGGGCGGCGTGATGACCGGCGCTTTCACCCCCACGGAATCCGGCGCGGTGTCCTGCGTGGCCGCCGTGCTGGCGGGCATGATCTACCGTAGCTTCGACTTCAAGCACCTGCCCCAGATGCTCCTGCGGGCGGGCAGCACCTCTGCGGCGATCCTCTTCATCATCGCCGCCGGCAACATCCTGGGCTATTCCCTGGAGGTGGACAACATCCCCAGCCGGGTGGCTGCCGCAGTCCTCTCCTGGACCAGCAGCAAGGCCCTCATCATCCTGCTGCTGCTGGCGGTGATGATCGTGGTGGGCTGCCTGATGGAGGCCACCGCCGCCATCACCATCTTCACCCCGGTGATGATGACCATCGTGACCGCCATCGGCATGGACGGGCTCCACTTCGGCCTGGTGCTCTGCATCATGATGACCATCGCCCTCATCACCCCGCCGGTGGGCATGCTGCTTTTCGTCACATCCAACATCTCCAAGATCGAACTGACCAAGCTCAACCGAGCCATATTGCCGTTCTGCCTGGCGGCCTTTGCGGTGACCTTCGCGCTGGCGTACCTTCCGGACGTGGCGCTGTTCGTCCCCCGGCTGTTCGGCTACGGCGGATAAGGAGGAACTGACATGAAAGAATTGCTCCGCAGCGTCATCGACCTGCACATCCACGCAGGCCCCTCCGTTGCCAAGCGGTCCGTAGACGCCATTGAAATGATGCAGGAGGCTGTGGACGCCGGCTACCGGGCTGCGGTCATCAAGGACCACTACTTCCCCACCATGATGAGCGCCGCCA
>JAFVAS010000250.1 GCA_017480395.1 Oscillospiraceae bacterium
AAGGTGTAAGGAGAAAGGAGAACGGAGAAAGGAGAAAAGTTGCGGTGGCTTTGCGCCGCAAAGCCGGATTGAATTGTGCGCAGCACACCACTTCTCTTCTCTCTTCTCTCTTCTCTTTTCTCTATGCTCCCCCAAAAGGGGGAGCATAGTTTCCCTTGACGCCCCAGGGGCAAAGAAATATAATGAATATAATATATGTACCAACCGGACAGGAGGGCATCGCATGGAACTCTATCAGCTGCGCTACTTCAAGACCGTCGCGGAGACGGAGCACTTCACCCGCGCGGCCGAGCTGCTGCACATCTCCCAGCCCTCCCTCAGCAAGGCCATCTCCAACCTGGAGTCGGAGCTGGGCACCCCCCTCTTCGAGCGGGACAAGCGGGCCGTCTACCTCAACGACTATGGCCGCGCCCTGCTGCGGCGGGTCAACCGCATCCTCATCGAGGCGGACGAGGCCGCCCAGGAGATCCGGGACATGTGCGGCAAGGGGGGCGGCGATGTCACCATCGGCTCCTGCGCCATGTTCAACGCCCCCACCCGCATCCACCGCTTTACCCAGTCCTTCTTTCTGGATAACCCCGCCCTCTCCCTCCACCTCTACATCATGGAGACGGAGAAGATCGAGGAGCTGCTGCTCTCCCGCAAGCTGGACCTGGGCTACGCCGTCACCATGCCCCAGCACCCGGAGATCGAGTGCATCGAGCTGTTCTCCTACCGGCTGGGGGTGGTGGTCTCCCGGAATCACCCCCTGGCTGACCGGGGCACCGTCTCCCTGCGCGACCTGCGGGATGAGCCCTTTCTCTGCAACAACACCTCCCCCGATCTGCGGGACTCCGTCTACGAGCTGTGCCGCAGGGCTGGCTTCTCCCCCAGAATCGCCTTCGAGGGGGAGTCGGCGGAGCTGATCGGCCAGGCAGTCGCCCTGGGGCGGTGGGTGGCCTTCATCAGCAATGACCGCCACCGGTGGAAGCAGGACTCCCGCACCGACCCCACCAACGACCAGGTGCGGTTTCTGAACCTCTCCGACGACTTCTGCGTCCGGACGGTCTACCTCTTCCAGCTGCGGAATCGGTTCCAGTCCTCGGCGGTGCAGCGCTTCCGCGACGGGCTGTTGGACTACGTCCAATAAAATCAACAGGCAGGGCACCGCGGCTGCGGTGCCCTGCCTGTTAACCCTATTCTCACTCCGGCTGCTCCTGCTCCACCTTTCCCCCGGCCCATTGGAAGGAGTAAAAAATCTTCCCCTTGCACACCAGGGTGCCCGCCGTGCCCTCCTCCGGCAGGGCGGTGATGAATCGGGCCTGGGTCTCGAAGCACCGGGGCCGCTTCTCCCACTCCATGCGGAACCACACCTTGGCGGGATTCAACTGGGTGCCCTGGGTGTAGCTGGGCTGGTAGCGCCCCATGGCCCGATCCTCGTAGGCCTTGCGGGTCAGGGTGGCCCGGGCGATCTGGGTCTCCCTGTTGCGGGAGGCCCAGCGCTTATAGGGCGCAAGGTCGATGAAGAGCACGGCGAGCAGGCTGGGCAGGCCGAGCAGCAGTATGACGCCGATGATGTACAGCGGTGACATGGCGGTTCCTCCCTTCGCATTCCGAATGGTTGTTTCTCCTGACTATATTGTACCATACGGCCCATCGAAGGAAGATTAAAATCCGATTAAAAATCCGACCCCAGCCAGCGCTCCAGCTCCCCCAGCCACTCCAGGGTCTTGAAGCGCAGCTCCACCTCCCCGGTGTCCTCCATCAGGGCGATTTCGTCTCCGGAGAGGCCCCCGGCGGCGGCCACGTCCCGCCACTCGGAGGCGGCGCTGACACACAGGGAGGGGACCACCACGCACCACCCGTTGTGCCCCTCCCCCGGGCCGATCTCCACCCGCAGCGCCCGGTAGCGCCCGGCGGGCAGGGCGAAGCCGTCATAATATTTTGTGGGAAAAAACCGCTCCTCCAGAGAAACCGTCACCGCATCGCCGCAGCCAACCTCCGCCAGCGCCTCCGCCCCGGCCCGGGCCAGGGCCTCCAGGTTCTCCCCCAGGATCGCCTCCGCCCCGGCGGCGTCGGGGGCGTCGGAGAGGAGGGTCTGGGCCTCGGCCAGCACCGCGTTGCGCACCGCGCTCTTGCGGCCCTGATCCGCGGGATCGTCGGAGGCCGCCACCACATGCAGCCGCACCAGCTTCGCGGCCAGGCTGGCGCGCTGCACACTCAGGCAGGCGCACCAAAGGATTACAATTGCAGACAAGACAAGCAAAAATACTTCCCAGGCTTTAAATTTACATAAGTATATATTCTGTCTTCTACTCGGCATCAAAAACACCGTCCTTCCTGCCATCAGTCTGGACGGTGTTTTGGGGTTTTATACCTGTTTTATTCCTCCGGCAGGGGTTCCTCCCCCCGGGCCTGGGCCCCGGTGACGCTGTGGGTCAGGAAGGTCTCGGCATAGCGCCCCGCCAGCTCGGCGCGGGCCGCCTCCGCCCCGGCCCCGTCGGACGCGGCAAAGACGCCGAAGACCGTGGGCCCGGTGCCCGACATGCAGGCCCCCAGGGCCCCATAGCTGAGCATCGTGCTCTTGATCTCGTCGATGACCCCCATGCGCTGGGGGGGCATGGCCTGCTCAAAGACGTTGAACATCCGGCGGCACACCCCGGTCAGATCCCCCGCCGCCAGGGCGGCGCGCACGCCGGGGGTGTCCGGGTGGAAGCGCAGCTTCACCGCGTCGAACTGCCGGAAGAGCTCCGGGGTGGAGACGGAGAAGTCGGGCTTGCAGAGCAGGATGCGGCACGCGGGCAGGTCGTCCAGGGGGGTCAGCGCCTCCCCCCGGCCCTCGGCCAGGGCGGTGGTGCCCCAGACGCAGTAGGGCACGTCGGAGCCGATCTCCTCCCCCAGCGCGGCCAGCTCCGGGAGGGTCAGCCCGGTGCCGAACCAGCGGTTCAGCCCCCGCAGGACGGCGGCGGCGTCGCTGCTGCCCCCGGCGGTGCCGGCGCAGACGGGGATGCGCTTGTCCAGGTCGATCCGCAGCCCCTCCAGGGAGACCCCGGTCTTCTCCGCAAAGGCCCGGGCGGCCACGGCGGCGATGTTCCTGTCCGCCCCGGGGAGGTAGCGCAGATTGGTGGTCAAGCCAAAGTCCCCCTCCGTCGCCCGGAGGGTCACGGTATCCCGCAGGGACACCGACTGCATCACCATCCGCAGATCGTGGTAGCCATCGCGCCGCTTGCCCAGCACGTCCAGGGTCAGGTTCAGCTTGGCGCAGGCCGAAACAGTCAAGCTTTTCTCCTTCACAGCGCCCGCGCCTCCAGATAAAACCGCTTGTCCTGGGCCTCCCCCATGGAGAAGGTCTTGCGGGGCAGCACCCCGTCGTGGATGACGGTGGGAAACAGGGACTGCTTGGCCATGGGGGGCAGCAGGAAGCCGATGGTGCCGGGCCGCTCACACAGCCGGCGCACCACGTCGTCGCCGTGGATATAGTCCACCTCGCCGCTCACCGTGGGGAGATAGTCGTCCAAAAAGCGCTGGAGGGTGCCCACCTCCAGCTGGCTGGTGGGGTTGGGGACGGTGAAGGCAAATTCCGCGCCCTCCAGCACCACCCGGAAGGTGTGGCCCTCCCCCTCGCCCCGGTGGGCGCCGGGGCAGGAGCGCTCCAGGGCGGAGAGGAGCTTCTGCCCATCCACGCCGAAGCACACCCGGTGGATGGGCTCAAACTCCAA
>JAFVAS010000251.1 GCA_017480395.1 Oscillospiraceae bacterium
CTTTCTGACGACCTAAATGCCATATTTGGTATTTCAAAATGCAAATTGCACATTAGAAGTAACAGTTATCTCGGCAGGATGCTCTAACCCCGCAACTTCTGTTTCCATATACAAAAAACCGGGCAGCAAACCCCGAAGTCTCACCGCCCAGTGGAAAAACGCATCTTCCGCCCCTAATATCACACTTTCCTGTGAAGCAGCGCCTACGGGTAAGAAAAATGTGATTTAATTTCTCCCGGCAAGCAGGGTGTCCGCTGAAATTACAAAATAAAAAAACCCGGTTGGTGATCTGCGCAACATGCGCAGACAGCCAACCGGGCTTCCATTCACTTGATTCGTTTTCAATTATTCCAAATTAGAACATATTGGAATTTCTTTCAAACTCCTTCTGCATCGCAAAAATCTTCTCCTCCTCCCGAAAAATCACCTCTATCTCACCGTTATTGTGCAAATAAACCGCCCGGATCAGCGTCTTCACCATGGGCTGGGTCAGGCACCCTCCCCCGCAGACCAATTCCCCGGCATCGGCAATTGGCTGAAGTGTCTCAACGATCTCCTCCACATGGCGCTCGCGCTCCTCCGCCGCCAAAAGCTGCCCCTGAAGGACATCCAAACGCTGCTTCACCTCCGCTTGAAGCTGGGCAAACCCCGCCTGACTGAGCGCTCCCTGAATATAAGCCTCATACTCCGTGATCTGACGCTCCCGCAGAGCATCAATCTCCCGCTGCGTCGCTGCCACATCCAGCTCCAACTGGTTGCACCGGATGACCGCCTCCATCACCCGCTCGCACTCCGCCCCCATCTGCCGGAGCGCGGCCAACACCGCGCTTTCCACCTGCTTTTCGTCAAAGCTGCCCGCTCCGCAGCCGGTATAGGCCCCCTGTGCCCTGGTCGGGCAGACAAATGAGTTGCCGCCGGTCCCGGACCGATATTCCATCCGCCTTCCGCAGCTGCCACAGCGGACAACCCCCTTCAGCGGATAGTCCCTCGCGTTCCGCACCGCCGATGAAGGCTGAAATCGGATGACCGCCTGTGCCCTTCGGAATTCCTCCTGGGTCACAATGGCGTCATGCCTGTTCTCATGCTGAAACGTCTCATCCTCTCTGGCCCTGCGGCTGACCCCCTTGCCCAAGATAACCGGAACCCGCTTTCCCTGGGTGAGCCGCCCGGTATAGGATGGATCCCGCAGGATACGCCGAACCATACCGGCGCTCCACACCTTCTTTTCATCCGCTGTCACAGCATAGCTCCGCCCGTTCCACAGCCCCGCCCCCTTCAGATACAGGTAGGGCGTGGGAACGCCTCCATAATTCAAATGCGCGGCGATGCGTCCGGCGTCGCGCCCCCGCAGAGCCTCGTCAAAGATGCTCCGCACAATCGCCGCCCCCTCTGGGTCGATCCGCCAGCCCTCGTTGACATCCCGACACACATAGCCCAAAGGGGTCTGCACCGAGGTCAGCTCCCCCCGCTTCCATTTGCTGACCCGACCCGCCCGGGACTTTTGGGCCAGATCGGTCAGATAATAGTCGTTGAGGATGTTGCTGACGGAGAGGTCAAAGGGCAATGCCCCCATGCACTCTCCGCCCGAATCGTAGTGTTCCGTGACGGAGATGAACCGCACCCCCAGAAAGGGAAAGATCTCCTCCAGATATTCCCCCACCTCGATCATGTCCCGGCCGAGGCGGGAGAGGTCCTTGACCAGAATCACCGATACTTTTCCCCGCTTGCAGTCCTCGATGAGGCGGCAAAACCCGGGCCGCCGGAAGGTGCCGCCGCTATATCCATCGTCCACATACTCCAGGTGGGGGAGATCATAGGTGGCATGGGAGTAGGGCAGCTTCGGATCGCCGCCCAGCGACTGGGTGCGGCTGTGAAACTCCTCCAGCAGCTTGCGCTGGTTCTCGATGGAATCGGACTCCCTCCCCTCCCCGTCGGCCCGGGACAGCCGGAGGTAGAAGGCCACCTTGGGACTTTGCCGCACCTGGGGGACAAATCGCTCCTTGCGCTCTGCCCCATTCTGCGGCTCCGGCCTGTCCCCTTGTTCTATTGTTCTGTCCATGGGCCGTCCCACTCTCCCACAAGCTCTATCAGGTCAGAGCGCAGCCGGAAGCTGAGGCGCAGCGTCCCCTCCGGCATCAGCTCCACCCGCTCCACCACCGCACGGATCGCGGCCTCGTCAAACCCGTCAAAGTCCAGCGCCACCGCCTGGGCACAGAAGTCCCGCGCCCGGCTCCACATCCCCCGGTACCGCCGCTGCTCCGCCGTGGCGTCACTCAGCATCTTCACCCAGGTGTCCCGCTCCCCCAGGTAGTGTGCGCGCAGGGCGAGACAGCCCTCCATGTCCAGAATCCCCGCGACATAGTCCGCGTAAACCCGATCCGCCATCTCCTCAGCCTGAGTGAGGCGGCTGCGCGCCTCCCGTACCTGATCGTCACGCGCGGCCAATACTCCGCCCGGCCTGTCCGCGCGGTCAACTGCGCTCCTGTGGGCCCTGATCCACACCACATAGGCGCGGCACTCCCCGGTCACCGTCTGTCTCAGGCGCTCTGCGCTGATATAGGGGCGCCGGGAAAACTGCTCCGCATTTCGCTGGGACGCGCGGTAGCCGGTGTGGGCCGGACAGAAATAGGCCTTCTCCCGGGCGTTCTTCCCCTGCCGCTGGAGGGCAAGCTGCCGGGAGCAGGAGGCGCAGAAGAGCAGCCCCCGCAGGTCATAGGGCTGTTCCTCCCGCGCTTTTCGGTTCTCCTCCCTCGTCCGCTCCCGCCGTCCGGCCCGCGCTTCCAAGAGGGACTGGACGGCCTCGAACTCCGCCCGGCCCACCAGCGCCTCGTGATGATCTGAAAAACGGATCCAATCCGCCTCCTCCATCTGCACCGTCCGCTTCATGGTCACCACCCGTTTCCCCGTCACCAGGTCGCCGCAGTACACGGGATTTTGCAGCATATTTCGGATGGGCGTGGCTGACCAGAGGGTGCGCCTGGCCTCCTTTTCCCGCCTTTGCTCCGCTGCGCGGCCGCCCCGCACCGCCGCCGGGCTGGGAACCCCCATCAGGTTCAGCCGCTTGGCGATGTCAAATTCATCCACCCCCGCCAGCACCCAGCGGAACAGCATCCGCACGACGGGGGCGGTCTCCGGGTCAGGCCTCAGCTCCGAGGGGCCCTCCCCCCGGAGATAGCCGTAGGCGATGGAGCCGAACACCTCTCCGCCGCGCTTTTTCCGCTCCATGGTGGCGTGGATTTTTCGGCTGATGTCCTCGGCGTAGGCATGGTTGACGATGTTTTTGATGGGCACCATAAGGGCGTCCCGGTCATCCTGCCGGGCGCTGTCAAAGTCGTCGGTGATGGCGATGAAGCGCACCCCCAGGCGGGGAAAAATCTCCTCAATGTAGTGGCCGCCCTCCACATAGTTGCGGCCAAAGCGGCTCAGATCCTTCACCACGATGCAGCCGATTCTGCCCCTGCGCACGTCGTCGATCAGCCGGTTCCAGTCGGGCCGCGCAAAGCTGGTGCCGGAGACGCCGTTGTCCACATAGGTGTCCTCCAGATACAAGTCCGGGTGCTCCCGGATATAGGCGTGCACCAGCTCAATCTGATTTTCCATGCTGTCATCCTCCTCCCCCTCGACGGAGAGGCGGCAGTAGGCGGCGGTGGGAACCCGCCGGGCGGTCAGCGCCGCTTCCGTCTGACCCGACTGGAGCGAAAAGCGGTCTCTCCTGCTTCGGTTCGCCATCGTGCAATCTCCTCCTCTCCCTGGGGCCCATAGCGCCGCAGCGACTGCTTCGTAAACCACGCCTCCGGCAGATAGGCCCCATACTCCCAGAAGCGCGGGAGGGCCTCCAGCCCGGTGAAGCGCAGCTTCGGCTCCCGGTAAATCACCCGGCTCGTCGTGCCCGGCGGCCTGCCCCGATTGGACCCCTGGGTTCCCCGTTGGGATGTACCCCTACTCTTGACCATCCCACGGGTGTAGGTTCGCCGCTCCGGGTAGACGGGGTTGGCCCGCCACGCCGGGTCGATGATCTCCGCCGTCACGATGATCCGATCCACCGCCTTGAGCACAAAGGCGTGGCTGACAAAGTCGGGCTCCTGCAGCAGGGCATAGTTCAAAAGCCAGGGGTTTTGCAGGGAATAGGCCAGGCGGATCTTCTGCTCCTCGTCGGTGAGGGCGTCAAAGCGGCGGTTGAGGTCATCGAAGGCCTCCCCCTGGGCCTGCTCCATCCGGGGAAACAGGCTGCGGGCCTCGGCCCGCAGGAGGATCAGCGCCTGCTCCACCGCCTCCGGCCGCTGCGGAAGCAGCACCCAGGCCGCCGCCGCCCGCTCCCGCTCTCTCCGATAGGTATCCAGGGCGATGGCGTTGAGGGCGCTGACCGCCACGTCCCCATAGTCCGCAAGGCTACCCCGGCGGAAGATGCCCGGATCGTCTGACTCCAGCACCAGCCGGGCCTGGTAATGATAGCTGTCCCGTTCCCCTTGCCGCCGCTCCAGCTCATAGGCCGGGTAAAAATAGTAGTAGGGCTCCAGCTCCGGCCAGAGCTCCGGGTGCCTGCGCACCTCCGGCCCGGACAAGATCATCCTGTCTGCCTCCTCTCCGTCTCCACCGGCTCCGCCGTCCCCTGCTGCTCCCACTCCTCGGTGCACAGGGCGATGAGGTCGGCAATCTCATTTTCA
>JAFVAS010000252.1 GCA_017480395.1 Oscillospiraceae bacterium
CTTGCCAAGGCAAAAATCCCTCCTGCTGTCAATCAAGTAAGTCAATTAATTTCTCCGGATTAATATGGTTTGGGGAATTTGGATGGGTTTGATTGGATTATTTATAATCATGTCTTATATGTTTATTGGATTATATTGAATTATCTATAATATAATCATGTTTCTATTTCACAGGCAAAGCTAGAGTATAAAATTTTAGTGTAGTTTTGTGGCCAAACTATAGAATTTTTTATTTTAAAGGGCAAAGGAAAAAAATTTCAATTTGTTATAATATATGTGGCTTTTACCACATGTGTGTTATACACACAAATATCAACTCCCTAAATATCTCCCATTTGTTGACAGCATCATCTCGTGCAATAAACCCACCGCCTCACTTGATTGTACTCTTTGCTTAATGCTTAAGTACATGATGTAATCAATGATGTTAGAAGGCAAGTGGGTGGCCAATGCTTAGATCAAAGTCTATAAATATTTGTTCTCATCTCACTTGTAAAGATTGATAAGCTGATACCAATAAAAAGAGCAAAGCTCTCTCTCTCGTTCTATCTTCTCTCTTCACTCGTCTCTTTTCTCGTCGCCCGCTGTTCCATTCAAAACGAACACGGAGGCAAAGATCAGCGCCATCCCCAGCAGCTTCATCCACCCTGCCGACTCATGGTAGACGAGGATGCCCAGCAGCGCCCCCACCAGGGGCTCCACCGTGGCCAGAATGGCCGCCCGGCTGGCCTCCATGTTGCGCAGGCCCTGGGTGTAGAAGAGATAGGGCAGAATGGTGCAGAAGATCCCGATGCCCAGGCAGAGGGCGATCAGCCCCGGCCGCTCCGCCAGACGGGCCAGAAGCTGCGCCGGATGGGACAGGGGCAGGGACGCCGCGCTGCCCAGCAGAAAGGTGTAGAAGGTCACGGTCAGGGTATCATACCGGCTGAGGGCGATCTGCCCGAAGATGGAGTAGGTGGCGTAGAAAAAACCGGAGCCCACTCCCATCAGCAGCACCAGCGGCGTCAGGTGGACGCTGCCCCCCAGCAGCCCCGCCACCAGCACACACCCGGCCAGGGTCATCCCCAGGGCCAGCAGCTTCCGGGCGGTGATCCGCTCCTTGAAGAGCAGGGCGCTCATCAGCATGACGAACACCGGGGAGGTGTAGAGCAGCACCACGGCCACGCTGGCCTCGCTGCGCTGCATGGTGCTGAAATAGCATATATTGAAGAGGGTCACGCTGACCACGCCGGTGCCGACGAAGATCCACAGATCCCCCAGACGGATGTTCAATTTCTTCCGGTCTTTTACCAGCAGCACCAGAAACATCCCGACGCAGCCCACCACCATCAGCTCGCTGGAGATCTCCGGGGAGGTAAAGCCCGCCGCCGTCAGCGCCCGGACAAAGAGGCTGATGCAGCCCCACAGCACCCCGGCCAGCAGCACAAAGAGCGTGCCCCGCTTGGAATCCATCTCCGTCCCCCCTTTTGTATGTTGTGTCTAAAAATACGAATCCTATTTTAGCAGTTTCCCCCGAAAAATCAAGCTATTAGGAGTTTTTATGCTTCTCATCCTGAACAACCACGACTACCGCTACGCGGTGGAGCAGATCATGCTGATCCTCTTCCCCGGGGAAAAGCCGGAGCACACCGAGACGGGGCAGGCCAACCGGGCCGTCTCCACCCTCAGCCTGGGGAAAACCTGGGCCACCGCCCGGACAAATCTGACCTGGCAGGGAGAAGAGGCCGTCGGCGTCTCCCGGGTCAGATGCGACAGGCTCACCGATGCGCTGACCCGGGATCGTCTGCTCCAGCGCATCGTCAAGCAGTCCTTCTATAAGGCCGCCGTCGCCGCCACCGGCATAATCCCCGACTGGGGCGCGCTCACCGGCATCCGCCCGGCCAAGCTGGCCAGCAAGGCCCTGAAGGGCGGCCAGAGCGAGGCCCAGGTGCGGCGGCTGTTCCAGCGGGAGTTCTTTGTCTCGCCGGAGCGGACGTCCCTGGCGCTGGAGGCGGCCCGGGCCAGCCTCGCCTGCGAGGCGGAGCTGAGGGCCGACGAGCTGTCCCTCTATGTCGGCATCCCCTTCTGTCCCACCCGCTGCGCCTATTGCAGCTTTGTCTCCGCCGACGTGGGCCGGGCGCTGAAGCTGGTGGAGCCCTATCTCGACGCCCTGGAGCGGGAGATCGACGCCGTGGCGGACTACCTCAGACGCGCCAACAGCCACATCCGCACCCTCTACATCGGCGGCGGCACCCCCACCACCCTGAGCGCGCCCCAACTGGAACGGCTGATCGGGCGTCTGCGGCAAAGGCTCGACCTGCGCCGCCTGACCGAGTTCACCGTGGAGGCGGGACGACCCGACACCATCACCGCAGAAAAAATGGCCGTTCTCCGGGCCGCCGGGGTGGATCGCGTGTCCGTCAACCCCCAGTCCATGCGGGACGAGGTGCTGGCCGCCATGGGCCGCGCCCACACGGCGGAGGACATTCTGCGCGCCTATGAGATCGTCCGCGCCGCCGGCATCCCCATCGTCAATTTGGATCTGATCGCCGGACTGCCCCGGGACAACCTGGCCGGATTCCGCGCCACCCTGGACGCGGTGCTCGCCCTCGACCCGGAGAACATCACCGTCCACACCCTGGCCCTCAAGAAGGGGGCGCGGCTCATGCTGGAGCGGGAGGGTCTCCCCTCCGGGGCGGAGACCGCCGCCATGCTGGACTACGCCCGGGAAAAGCTCACCGCCGCCAGCTTTTGGCCCTACTACCTCTACCGCCAGAAATACATGTCCGGCGCACTGGAGAACATCGGCTGGTGCAAGCGCGGCACCGAGGGCATCTACAACATCTGCATCATGGAGGAGCTGCACACCATCCTCGCCCTGGGGGCGGGGGGCTCCACCAAACTGACCGACCCCGAGACGGGCAGAATTGTCCGGCTCACCAACCCGAAATATCCCCAGCAGTATATCGAGCGCATCGATTCCCTCTGCGCCGAGAAGTCCGCCCTGGTGGACTTCCAGCTGGGGCTGCAGCAACGGAGGCAGCACTGAATGGCATATCAATTGCAGCGCATCAACGACGCCGCCCGCACCGATCCCCGGGGCTTCCTGGAGGAATGCGACGCGGAGTTCCAGCGCAAGATAGACGCGGCGGCGGAGCGCATCGTCGCCAACCTGGACCGCAGTCCCATCGTCCTGCTCAGCGGGCCGTCGGGCTCCGGCAAGACCACCACCGCCATGAAGGTGGACGACGCCCTGGAGAAGCGGGGCATCATCACCCAGACCATCTCCATGGACAACTATTTCCAGACCGTCTCCCCGGAGACCACCCCCCGCACCAAGAGCGGCGGCTACGACTTCGAGAGCCCCCTGTGCATGGACATGGAGCTGCTCAACGAGCACTTTGACGCCCTGTCCGCCGGGCGGGAGATCCGCATCCCCCACTACGACTTCTGCCGCCAGATGCGGGACACCAGTAAATGCACCCCCCTGCGCCTCAAGAAGAACGAGGTCGCCGTCTTCGAGGGCATCCACGCCCTGAACGACGAGATCTCCGGCCGCCACCCCGAGGCCACCAAGATCTATATCTCCGCCCGCTCCAACGTCAACGAGGACGGAAAGGTGATTTTTAAGGGCACCTGGATGCGGCTGGTGCGCCGGGCCGTGCGGGATATGAACTTCCGGGGCCACGACATTCTGGGCACCCTCGCCCTCTGGGCCAACGTCCGGCGGGGGGAAAAGCTCTATATCTCCCCCTTCAAGCAGCGGGCAGACATCATCTTCGACTCCTCCCTGCCCTACGAGGTGTCAGTGATGAAGCATTTCGCCCTTCCGCTGCTGGAGGCGGTGCCAGAGGACAACCCGAGACGGAAGGAGCTGCTGGAGATGATCCGCGCCTTTCAGGCCTTTGAGGGCATCGATCCCGACCTGGTACACCCGGACTCCCTGATCCGGGAGTTCATCGGCGGCGGCTCCTATCACTACTGACAAAAATTATGTAAACTTATCATAAAGGAGAAAACTGCTATGAGCGACGAATTTGAGAACAACGGCGCAGCGCCGGAGGACTGCACCCACGACTGCTCCTCCTGCGGGGTGGACTGTCCCAGCAACCGGCCCCAGGACCTGCGGGAGCCCTGCAACCCCCACTCCGTCATCCGCCACGTCATCGGCGTGGTCAGCGGAAAGGGCGGCGTGGGCAAGAGCATGGTGACCAGCCTGCTGGCCGTCACCATGGCCCGGATGGGCTACCGCGTGGGCATTCTGGACGCCGACATCACCGGCCCCTCCATCCCCAAGGCCTTTGGCATCCACGAGCGGGCCACCGGCAGCGACCAGGGCATTCTGCCCGCCCTGACCGCCTCCGGCATCTCGGTGATGAGCCTCAACCTCCTCACCGAGCACGAGACCGACCCGGTGATCTGGCGCGGCCCGGTCATCGCGGGGGTGGTCAAGCAGTTCTGGACCGACGTGGTCTGGGGCGAGCTGGACTATCTCTTTGTCGACATGCCCCCCGGAACCGGAGATGTGCCCCTGACCGTCTTCCAGTCCCTGCCCGTGGACGGCATCGTCGTCGTCACCTCCCCCCAGGATCTGGTGGGGATGATCGTCACCAAGGCGGTGCGGATGGCCCAGATGATGGACATCCCGGTGCTGGGCCTGGTGGAGAATTTCAGCTACTTCCAATGCCCCGACTGCGGCAACAGGCACAGCATCTTCGGCCCCAGCCACGCCGCCGAGACCGCCGAGGCCAACGGCATCGCCCTGCTGGCCCAGCTGCCCATCGATCCGGAGCTGGCCCACGCCTGCGACGAGGGGGCCGTGGAGGGCGTCCAGCGGGACTACCTGGACAGCACCTGCGACCTCATCGGCGCCATGATGCGCCTCCAGAAGAAGGACTGAGTAAAATGCTTGAACCGCCTGCGGCGCAGGCGGTTCAAGCTATCATCTATTCCAATGTGTCCGGCCCGAAGCTGTGGGGCAGCAGGTCGGAGAGCGAGACGGTGCTGAACTCCCCCGCCCGGTTCACCACGTCGACGACGAGGTCGGGGGAGAACTCCCGCAGCATCTGGCGACAGGAGCCGCAGGGCCAGCAGAAGTCGGCGGAGTCCCCCGCCACCGCGAGGCGGACAAAGCGCCGCCTCCCCTCGCTGACCGCCTTGACCAGGGCGGTGCGCTCGGCGCAGATGCAGCAGCCGTAGGCGGCGTTCTCCACGTTGCAGCCGGTGTAGACCGTGCCGTCCTCCGCCTCCAGCGCCGCCCCCACCCGGAAGCGGGAATAGGGGGCGTAGGCCATCTCCCGCATTTGCAATGCCTGGGCAATCAGATTTTCCCGTGTCATACGAATCACCTCACGAAAGGAACACAATCATGGAACTGAAGGAACTGTTGCGCCATGTGGATCACACCCTGCTGCGGCAGGACGCCGCCTGGGACGAGATCAGAGCGCTGTGCGACGACGCGCTGACCTATCAAACCGCGTCGGTCTGCGTCCCGCCCTCCTATGTCCGCCCCTGCGCCGACTATCTGGCGGGACGGGTCAAGGTGTGCACCGTCATCGGCTTCCCCAACGGGTACAGCACCACCCTGGTCAAGTCCTTCGAGGCGGCGGGCGCCGTCCAGAACTGGGCCGATGAGATCGATATGGTCATGAACCTGGGCTGGGTCAAGGACGAAAAATCGGACGACCTGCGCGCCGAGATGGATGCGGTC
>JAFVAS010000253.1 GCA_017480395.1 Oscillospiraceae bacterium
AAGATGATCGCCTTCCAGGTCGCCGGCTGCGACGCCACCCGGATGGGCATGGGCCCCGTCTATGCCATTCCCAAGGCGCTGAAGCAGGCTGGCATGTCCTCCATCAAGGACATCGACGTGGTCGAGCTGAACGAGGCCTTTGCTTCCCAGGCCATGGCCTGCGTGAAGAACGTGGTCAACGATCCCGCTCTGGACGGCTTCCAGGAGATGTGGGACGCCAAGAAGGTCAACCCCTATGGCGGCGCTATGGCTCTGGGTCATCCCATGGGCGCTACCGGCGCTTTCCTGACTTGCAAGGCTCTGGACTACCTGCGTGATCCCGAGACTGCCGGCAAGTATGCCATGGTCACCATGTGCATCGGCGGCGGCATGGGCGCTGCTGGCATCTACGAGCTGCTGTAATCCAAATCATTACAACCTGCCAAACCAAAGTGCCGGAGCATTTTAGCTCCGGCCCTTGTTTTTTTGTTTTTTGCTTTTTTCGTCATCGAAAAACGCCCCTGTGCAATTTTTTTTTGCACAGGGGCGCTGCAAGTGGGCCTGTAAGCCGGGTTCTGTTTTGACAGCCATCTATCTCGACCTGACGTCGCCGCCAGGCTCTAGCTACCTCCTCGGAGACGGCCGGGCCGGCCATGCGTCTCCTCCACGGTATTGCTCCGGGATAGAGTTTACAGGGCTGAGCGCTTTGACACGTCAGCCGGTGAGCTCTTACCTCGCCTTTCCACCCTTACCGGACCGGGCCAGATTCGCTACCGTAAAAAGTGACATAGCGTTGGCCAACCGCCGGCGGTATATTTCTGTTGCACTTGTCCTGAGGTCGCCCTCGGCGGGTGTTACCCGTTATCCCTGCCCTATGGAGCCCGGACTTTCCTCACGCTGGGCCGTTGGGCCTTCGCGCGCGGCTGTCCAGCCCGCTTGCCCGATTATTGTACCTTTTTCCGCGGGAGATGTCAAATCAAGCTGTTCCGGAATTGAAATTTTCCGATGGAGCGTATATAATAACTGTATCTGTGCATTTCATCAGCCTGGAGGGTTTGTACTATGACCATCAATGAATACCTGGATTCCATCCGGGAGAAAAAAGTCGCTGTATTCGGCATCGGCGTCAGCAATGTGCCGCTGATCAAAATGCTGCTTGCCCACGGCGTCGCCGTGACCGCCTGCGACAGGAGCACCCGGGAGGGCCTGGGTCAGATTGCCGACGAGCTGGAGGCCCAGGGGGCGGTGCTCCACCTGGGCGAGGGCTATATGGAGGATCTGGACGCCGATCTGATCTTCCGCTCCCCGGGCATCCGGCCCGACGTCCCCGCCTTTGTCGCGGCGGTGGAGAGGGGGGCGGAGGTCACCTCCGAGATGGAGGTGTTCTTTGAAGTCTGCCCCTGCAAGAAGATCGCCGTCACCGGCAGCGACGGCAAGACGACGACCACCACCATTATCGCCAAGCTGCTGGAAAAAGCGGGATTTGTCGTCCATCTGGGGGGCAACATCGGCCATCCGCTGCTGGCGGAGACCTTTGACATGCAGCCCACCGACGTGGCGGTGCTGGAGCTGTCCTCCTTCCAGCTCATGCGCATGGAGCGCTCGCCGGAGATTGCCGTGGTCACCAATGTCTCGCCCAACCATCTGGATATCCACAAGGGGATGGAGGAGTATGTCGCCTCCAAGAAGAATGTCTTTTTGCATCAGGGCCCCGAGGATAAGGTGGTGCTCAACCGGGACAACGAGCTGACACGCTCCTTCGCCGACGAGGCGCCGGGCCGGGTGACGCTGTTCTCCCGCCAGAATCCGCTCTCCGAGGGCGTGGTCATCGAGGACGGCGTCATCTGCGTCAAGGAAAACGGCGTCAGCCGTCCGGTGCTGCCGGTGGCGGACATTCTGCTGCCCGGCGTCCACAATGTGGAGAACTACATGGCGGCCATCGGGGCCGTGGACGGCCTGGTGCCCGACGAGGTGATCCGGGAGTTTGCCCGCACCTTCGGCGGGGTGGAGCACCGCATCGAGCTGGTGCGGGAGCTGGATGGCGTGCGCTATTACAACGACTCCATCGGTACCAGCCCCACCCGGACCATCGCCGGGCTGCGCTCCTTTGCCCAGAAGGTGATCCTGATCGCCGGGGGCTACGATAAGCATATCCCCTATGACGTGCTGGGGCCGGAGCTGGTGGAGCATGTCAAGGCCATGGTGCTCACCGGGGCCACCGCCCCCAAGATCCGCGCCGCAGCGGAGGAGGCGGAGGGCTATGACCCGCAAAACGTGCCCATCTACGAGATCGACGATTTTGAGGCGGCGGTGGACAAGGCTCGGGAGATTGCCAATCCCGGAGATGTGGTGATTCTGTCCCCGGCCAGCGCCGCCTTTGACAAGTTCAAGAATTTTATGGTGCGGGGCACATTTTTCAAGAAGATTGTCCACGCGTTTGAATCAGAGGGAGATCAAGTTGGAACTGTTTGATACTTTAGCGGCCCTGGCCGACCTGGCCGGCCCCTCCGGCCGCGTCCAGCGGGTTGCGGATGCGGCCCAGGCGCTGCTGGGGCCCTATGTGGACGAGGTGCGCCAGGACCGGATGCACAACCTGATGGGTATCCGGCGCTGCGGCCGGGAGAACGCCCCCATGGTGCTGCTGGACGCCCATCTGGACGAGGTGGGCTTTATCGTCACCGGCCATGACGAGGGCTTTCTGCGCTTTACCACCCTGGGCGGGGTGGATGCCCGGGTGATGCCCGGGCGGGAGCTGACCCTGATGACGCCCACGGAGGGCTTTGGTGTGGTGGCGGTGAAGCCGCCCCATGTCCTCACCGCCGAGGAGCGGGAGAAGGCCCAGACCATGGACGAGCTGCGCATCGACGTGGGGCTGACCCAGGAGGAGGCCCAGCGCCGCTATCCCGTCGGCACCACCGCCGTCTATCGGGAGAAGCTGAAGCGCCTGCTGGGCACCCGGGTGGCGGGCAAGGCGCTGGATGACCGCGCCTGCTTTGTCCTGCTGCTGCGGACGATGGATATTTTGAAGGACGAGACGCTGGATGTGGATCTCTGCGTGCTGGGCTCCAACAACGAGGAGCCCGGCGGGGAGGGGGCGACCATCGCCGCCTTCCAGATCAACCCCGCCTGCGCCGTGGCGGTGGACGTCACCTTTGCCACCCAGCCCGGCGTGGGGAAGGACGAGGCGTTCCCCCTGGGCTGCGGCGGCATCATCGGCGTGGGGCCAAATATGGCCCGCTGGATGACCGCGCGCATGGAGGAGACCGCCAAGCGGGAGAATCTGCCCTATGCCCGGGAGATCATGAGCGGCAATACCGGCACCAACGGCTGGGACATTCAGGTCGCCCGGGAGGGGATCGCCACCCAGGTCTACTCCATCCCCCTGCGGAACATGCACACGCCGGTGGAGGTCATCGACCTGGAGGACATCGAGCAGGGGGCGCAGCTGCTGGCCGCCTTCCTGCGCAACATCGGGAAGGAGGCGCTGGGATGCTGAATCTGTTGAAGCAGCTGTGCGCCCTCAGCGGCGTCTCCAGCTGGGAGGACGAGGTGCGGGACTTCATCCGCGCCAAGGCGGAGCCCTACGCCGATTCCATCCGAATGGACACCATCGGCAACCTGATCGTCTTCAAAAAGGGCAAAAAGCCCACGGGAAACAAGCTGCTGCTCAGCGCCCACATGGATGAGGTGGGGCTGATGGTGAAGCGGGTGGAGGAGGACGGCACCCTGCGCTTTGACACCGTGGGCGGCATCGACCGCCGGATTCTGATCGGCAAGACCGTCTATGTGGGGCAGAGCCATCTGCCCGGCATCATCGGCAGCAAGCCCATCCACCTCACCAGCCGGGACGAGCGCCGCCAGGCGCCTAAGCTGGACAAGCTCTATCTCGATATCGGCGCCAGGGATCAGGCGGAGGCGGAGCGGTATGTCCGCCCCGGCGACATCATCACCTTTGGCCCTGAATGGCAGGAATTTGGCAACGGCCTGCTCAAGGCGAAGGCCATCGACGACCGGGTGGGCTGCGCCGTGATGCTCAAGCTGCTGGAGGAGGAACTGCCCCTGGACTGTAATTTCGTCTTCTCCTGCCAGGAGGAGGTGGGCACCCGTGGCGCCTTCGGCTATTCCTTCGCCCTGCGCCCGGAGATCGCCATGATCCTGGAGGGGACGACGGCGGCGGATCTCCCCGGCGTCCGGGAGGATCAAAAGGTCTGCGTTCCCGGGGACGGGCCGGTGATCTCCCTGGTGGATGGCGGCACAATGTATGACCGGGAACTCTTTGAGACGCTGCGCGATCTGGCCGACGCGCACGGCATCCCCTGGCAGGTCAAGCGCATGGTGGCCGGCGGCACAGACGCCAGAACCATCCAGCGCTCCCGCGCCGGCGTGCGGGTGACCGGGCTGTCCGATGCGGTGCGCTATATCCACTCGCCCTCCAGCGTGGCGGCGATCTCTGATCTGGATTCAATTTTGAAGCTGGCCCGGCTGTTTTTGCAGCGCGTGGCCGAGGAGGCATAAAAGCATGGAATGGATGGAATTATTGAATCAGCTGACGCGCGCCTTTGGCCCCTCCGGCAGCGAGGGGGGCATACGCAAAACGATCACGGATCTGATCGCCCCCTATGTGGACGAGATCAAAACCGACGCCATGGGCAACCTGATCGCCCACAGGAAGGGGGAGGGGAAGCGGCTGCTCTTCTCCGCCCATATGGACTCAGTCGGCCTGCTGGTCACCCATGTGGAAAAGGAGGGGTGGCTGCGCTTCCACCAGCTGGGCGGCCTGACGGCCCAGGATATCCGCCGTCAGGGCGTCGTGTTTGAGAACGGCACCCGGGGCGTCATCGCCGTGCCGGAGGACAAGGAGGAGGACAGGGATTTAAAACGCGCCGACCTCTTCATCGACGTCGGCGCGGACAGCCGGGAGGAGGCCCTGAAGCAGGTGCGCCCCGGCGATGCCTGCGTCTACACCGGCACGCCCTTTGCGCAGAATGGCAAGGTTTTCTCCAACTATCTGGATGACCGGGCGGGCTGCGCGGTGCTGATCGAGGCCGCCCGGCGGATTCAAAATCCCCAATATGACCTCTATTTCCTCTTCTCCACCCAGGAGGAGGTGGGTACCCGGGGGGTCAAGCCCGCCGCCTTCGGCATCGATCCCGATATCGGCATCGCGGTGGACGTCACCGGCTCCGACGACCTGCCCGGCTCCGACCGCTGGTGCTCCAGCGTGCTGGGAAAGGGCGCGGGGATCAAGGTGATGGATGGCAGCGTGGTCTGCCAGCCGGAGCTGGTGGCCTGGATGAGCGCCGTGGCCGAGGCGGCTGAAATCCCGGTGCAGCAGGACATTCTGCGCTCTGGCGGCACCGATGCCGGGGCCATACAGGTCACTCGGGGCGGCGTCTGGGCCGGGGGGATCGACATTCCCTGCCGCTATACCCACGCTCCTGTGGAGGTCTGCGCCCTGAGCGATCTTGAGGCGGCGGCGGCCCTGGCCGCACGTCTGGCGGAAAGTGGGTTTGACGGACGATGAGCCTGCAGATTTCCCAGCGGGTGCTGGCCCTGGCGGAGACGGCCCAGGCCGCTCTGACTTGGCAGTTTGCCCGCATTGACGCCATCGCGGAGGAGAACACCCGGAAGGTGCTGGAGGCCTTTCAGGAGCATCGGGTGGCGGAGAGCTATTTTGCCGGTACCACCGGCTACGGCTATGACGATCTGGGCCGGGATCAGCTGGACAGGATCTACGCCCGGATTTTCGGCACGGAGGACGCCCTGGTGCGGCTCCAGTTCGTCAACGGCACCCACGCCATCGCCTGCGCCCTCTACGGGGCGCTGAGGCCTGGAGACGTGCTGCTCTCCGCCGTCGGTGCGCCCTATGACACGATCCAGGGCGTCATCGGCATCACCGGCGACGCGCCGGGGACGCTGCGCTCCTACGGCATCGAATACCGCCAGGTGGAGCTGAAGGACGATGCCCCGGATGTGGTCGGCCTGGCTGAGCTGGCCGCCGATCCCCGGGTGCGGGCGGTGCTGATCCAGCGCTCCAAGGGCTATTCCACTCGTTCCACCCTCTCGGTTGCAGAGATCGGCGATCTGATCGCGGTCATCCGCCGGGTCAACCCGGAGGCCGCCGTCATCGTGGACAACTGCTATGGCGAGTTTGTGGAGACCATCGAGCCCACCCAGGTGGGGGCCGATCTGGTGGTGGGCTCCCTCATCAAAAATCCCGGCGGCGGTCTTGCCCCCACCGGCGGCTATCTGGCCGGACGGCGGGATCTGGTGCAGGCGGCGGCCCAGCGGCTGACGGTGCCCGGCATCGGCGGCGAGTGCGGCTGCACCCTGGGCAATAACCGCGCTCTGTATCAGGGCCTGTTCATGGCCCCGCACACCGTGGCCCAGGCGGTGAAAACCGCCGTCTTTGCCGCCAAGCTCATGGAGGAGCTGGGCTATGAGACGGAGCCGAGAAGCGACCAGGTGCGCCATGATATCATTCAGATGATCTCCCTGAAGACGCCGGAGGCGGTGCGCCGCTTCTGCCGGGGCATCCAGAGCGGTTCGCCGGTGGACTCCTATGTCACGCCGGAGCCCTGGGCCATGCCCGGCTATGATGACGAGGTCATCATGGCCGCCGGGGCCTTTATCCAGGGGGCGTCCATCGAGCTCTCCGCCGACGCCCCCATGCGGGAGCCCTACACCGTCTATCTCCAGGGCGGCCTGACCTACGAGTCGGGCAAGACCGGCATCCTGCTGGCCGCCAGCCGCCTGCTGGAGGAATGAGCACCAAAGACCGCCCTCCCGCATAGAATGAGCGGGGGAGTGGTCAGAATGCGCAGAGGATACCGCAGACACAGAAGAGGAATCCAGATCCTGCTCAGCGCGGCGGTGGGCCTGCTGCTGGGTGTGCTGGTCATCCATCAGATGAACGCCCGGCTGCGTCCCGCCGTCATCGTCGCCGCGTCGGATTTTCTGGACAATCAGGTCAGCGGCGAGATCTTTGACGTGGTGGATCGGGTGCTCGCGGAGCGGGAGATCACCTACGACAGCATCTACACCCAGCGCTGGGACGCATCGGGCGGATTGCGGGTGCTGGAGGCGGATCTGACGGGCCTCAACGCCCTGACGTCGGCGGTGACCCGGGAGGTGGCCACCGCCTTCGACTCCGGCCTCATCACACAGCGGGTGGAGGTGCCCATGAGCCTTGCCTTCGGTGGTCTGTCCTTCTCCGGGCGGGGGCCGAAGATCCCGGTGCTGGTGGAGTCGGTGGGCAACATCTCCGCCCGCTTTGAGAACGAATTTTACGCCCAGGGTATCAACCAGACCCTGCACCGCGTCGTACTGCATGTGGACGCGGAGCTGAACCTGCTGCTGCCCGGGGGCGTGTACACCTATGTCTCCGAGACCCCCATCGTGTTGGCGGAGACGGTGCTGCTGGGGGAGGTGCCGGGAAGCTACACCAACCTGGGCGGCGACAGCCAGGCCTATTACTACGCCGGAAACGGCAATTGAGGTTTTACTACCATGGACGAGAGAGAACAAATCGAGGCCCTGCGGGAAAAACTCAACCGGTGGAGCCGGGAATACTACGATCTGGACAGTCCCACGGTGCCGGACTACGAATACGACCGGACGCTGCGGGAGCTGGAGGAGCTGGAAGCCCAGCACCCCGAGCACATCACCCCGGATTCCCCCACACAGCGGGTGGGGGGGCATGCCCTCAACACCTTTGCGCCGGTGCAGCATCCGGTGCCCCTGGACTCCCTCCAGGACGTCTTTTCCGAGGAGGAGATGGCGGCCTTCCTCCGTCAGGTCTCC